>JALZCF010000244.1 GCA_030863245.1 Chloroflexota bacterium | reverse complement strand
CTCCAATTAGCCAGGAGTATCTCGGTCACTGGGGCAGTTACGCCGACGAGATGCGCGCCGATGCCTTCGCCACTGCACTCCGCGCCCTGCTCGACAACCAACATGAGTGGCCCGCCATCAGCACTGCGCTTCGCGAACGCGCCCAGACATCCTTCTCCTGGGAAGCGGCAGGACAGCAGATCAGTGAGGTTTATGATTTGATCTGTGATTAGTGAGTTGGAACATTGATATTACGTAACATGCAACATGCAACATGCAACATGAAATAGTTCCTCTTGCCAAACTAGCCTCTCCCCCCTATAATTAGAGACATAAGAATGCGGATAGGCCTTCGGCGCACGGAGGCCTTTTTTGTGTCCAATCAGGGCACATGAGGGTGGAGAATGATTGATAAAGTTGCAGGGGTAGCGGCCCGATACGAGGAATTGAACCGCTTGATGGCTGACCCGGAGGTGGCGACCGATCCGGAGCTCATCCGAGCGTACGCGCAGGAGCAGTCGGATATCAGTGAGCTGTATCAAGTGTACCAGCGCCACAGGCAGGTGGAGAAGGAGATCGAGGGTACGCGTCAGATGCTTGACGAGGAGCTCGATCCCGATCTGGAGGAGCTGGCTGAGGCGGAACTGAATAGCTTGGAGGCGGAGCGCGAGGAACTGGAGGAGCGCATGAGGGTGCTCCTGCTGCCCAAAGACCCTAATGACGAAAAGAATATCATTGTTGAGGTCCGAGCGGGGGCAGGTGGCGATGAGGCAGGACTCTTCGCGGCTGAACTGTACCGCATGTACACGCGCTACGCCGAAAATCAAGGGTGGAAGATAGAGGTGCTTTCCTCAAATGAGTCCGGCATCGGTGGCTTTAAAGAGGTCATCTTCGAGGTGCGAGGCAAAGGGGCATACAGCCGCCTGAAGTACGAGAGCGGCGTACATCGTGTGCAGCGCGTGCCCGAGACGGAATCTCAGGGGCGAATCCACACGTCCACAGCCACGGTCATCGTGCTGCCGGAACAGGAGGAAGTGGAGGTGGATGTCGATCCGAACGATCTGCGCATCGACATCTTCCGCTCCAGTGGCCATGGTGGGCAGTCGGTGAACACAACGGACTCCGCAGTGCGGATCACACACCTACCAACCGGGGTCGTGGTCACCTGCCAGGATGAGAAGTCGCAGCTTCAGAACAAGCAGAAGGCGATGCGCGTGCTGCGTGCCCGTCTTTATGACATGGAGGAGCAGAAGCGCCAGGAGGAGTTGGGTGCGGCACGACGATCCCAGGTGCAAACGGGCGATCGCTCGGAGAAGATCCGTACCTACAACTTCCCGCAGAGTCGCGTCACCGACCATCGCATTGGCCTCACCTCCTACCAGCTTGACTCTGTTCTGGATGGTAGTCTGGACGAGTTCATTGACGCCCTGGCAACGACGGAGCAAGCGGAGAAATTGGCGGAAATCGAGGCGTGAGTGAGCCTGACCTCTTCGCCCGCTTCATCCCGCTTCACGAGATGTTGAAGTGGGGCACGCAGGAACTGTCGGATGCCGGGATTCCGACGGCGAGGTTGGATGCGGAGGTGCTTCTAGGCGCCGTACTTGGACTCTCACGTGCTCAGGTGTTGGCCCGATTGCATACCACGATGCGACGCCACGAGCGAGGCCCCTTCGTCGCGCTTATTCATCGCCGCAAGCGGGGCGAACCGGTAGCGTACATTCTCGGCAAGAAAGAGTTTTATGGGCGCGACTTCATGGTCGATCAGCGCGTGCTCATCCCGCGGCCCGAGACGGAGGAATTGGTCGATCGCTGCCTTGATACGCTGGAGGGTATTCCCGCGCCGCGCGTTGCCGATATCGGTACAGGTAGCGGCGCCATTGCTGTGACGCTTGTGGCAGAACATAACGATCTGGTGGTTGTTGCCACAGACGTAAGCGCGGAGGCACTATCTGTGGCACGGGAGAATGCACGGCGGTACGGTGTCGCCGGACGCATCGACTTCCGTGAGGGATCATTGCTGGAGCCGCTTTTTGATCTGCCACCTTTCGACCTTATTGTCGCCAACCTTCCTTATGTGGGGACGGATGAGCTGGAGCTTCTCGAGCCGGACGTGAGGGAGTATGAGCCGTACACGGCACTCTTTGCGGGGCCTGAAGGGCTTGACCTATTTCCCGCCTTTTTTAAGCAGTTGCGCGACAACACGGTGCTGAAACCGGAGGGTGTTGTCCTGCTCGAGATCGGTTATGCGCAGGGAGCAGCGTTGGCTAGGTTGGCGCGCTCCTACTTCCCTGAGGCTCGTACCATCGCCGTCCACAAAGACCTCGCACACCATGATCGCTTTGTGGAGCTACGCCCATGACCCCTCCTCCGTACGGACGTGCCGCAATTCGGCGCACGTCTGAGAAGCAGGCCCTGGCTCAGGCCCTCGCCCTGTTGCGGCAGGGCGAGGTGGTCGCACTACCTACTGACACGGTCTACGGTATCGCCAGCGACAGTTTGAATCCGGATGCTATCATGCGGCTCTACGAGGTCAAGGAGCGCCCGCCGCAGAAGGCCATCCCTCTGTTACTCGCGAATGAGCGACAGATGCTGGACGTGACGCGCGAGGCACCGGATGTGGTCTGGGATATTGTCTCTCTGTACTGGCCTGGTGCATTGACCGTCGTCCTCCCCGCAGCGCCTCATTTGCCAGCCATCCTGACGGCAGGCGGCGATACGGTAGCGGTGAGGCTGCCGGATAGCCGTGTCGTGCGAGTGCTTGCTGAGGGCCTTGGTCGCCCCCTCGCCGTCACAAGTGCCAATCTTAGTGGCCAGGATAATTGCCGCACGGCGGAAGCCGTTTTCGCCGCCATTGGCACTCGTCTGCCACTCATCCTTGATGGTGGCGCTACCCCCGGAGAACAGCCATCCACCGTTCTCGATCTCACAACCTCCCCGCCTCGCATCCTGCGGGAGGGTCCCGTTACGCGGGAGATGCTTTCCCCTTGGCTGAACAGCAGAACGTGAACGGTGGCACGCCTGCACTTTGCCATTGATGCCTCCCGCGCCACGCGGGTGCGTCGGACCGGTACGGAAAATTATGCCCGCCAGATCACTGAGTGGCTGGTAAGGAAGCAGGAGGGGGTACAGTGGACTCTCTTCTTCCGTGATGATCCCGGTACCTGGCTCAAGGATCTCCCGCACGTCGAGCGGGAGATCTTACCACGTCCACGACTCTGGACCTACACCGCGCTGGCCCCTGCACTGCTGGCCCGGCATCCCGATGCCTTCTGGGAGCCCGCCCATGTCCTGCCTCCCACCGCACCCCTCGCGCACATTCCCTCATTGGTAACGGTCCATGATCTGGGATATGAACACTTCCCTGAGGCCCATACGGCTATCCAGCGCTGCTATCTGCAACTTACCACACGCTACCACGCTCGCGCCGCAACCCACATCGCCGTCGATAGCCATGCCACCCGGCACGATCTGATTGCCCTCTACGATGCTGATCCATCAAAGATCAGCGTCGTCCATCTTGGCGTGGACCATGAAGTCTTCTACCCCGTTACGGATCCCGAGCGCCTTCACAGCATCCGAGAGCGGTACAGGACGGGCAAGCGCTTCCTCCTCTACGTTGGCACGCTCCAGCCGCGCAAGAATCTGCGCCGCCTCGTTCGGGCCTTTGCCCCCCTTACCAATGATTTTCCTGATGTAAAGCTGGTCCTAGCGGGGGGAGAGGGCTGGCTAGCTGATGACCTGCAGGTGGAGATTGACACGCTGGGCATCGCGACGCAGGTGGTGCGACCTGGGTACGTGGTGGACGCGGACTTGCCCTCCCTCCTCTCCTCAGCCGAGGTGCTTGTCTTCCCCTCACTCTTTGAGGGTTTCGGCCTACCTGTCCTTGAGGCAATGGCCTGTGGCACCCCCGTCCTGACCAGCACTACCTCCTCCCTTCGCGAGGTTGCCGGGGAGGCCGCCCTGCTCGTGGACCCAACCAGCGAGCAACAGATCACCAATGCCCTCCGCCTCCTCCTCACCCAACCTGCCCTCCGCGTTGCCCTCCGTGAACGGGGACTTGCCCGTGCGGCCCATTTCACTTGGGAGAGGAGTGCAGCCCAAATCTGGGAATTGCTTGTGGCGAGGGTGCACTCTTGTTCGTCGAACAGAATTTCGTGCTATTAGTTATTCCAGGATAGAATAGATCGACGAAGGGAGCTCTGATTAGATCGTAATGAAGTGGCAGGCAATCAAGGAAGCGCGCCAGTTTACGAGCAAAGGGCGCGCATTTTGCTTTTATAGGTAAGGTGTGGTTGAAGCTTTTGTATTGCGATAGATAACGTGGGTGGTTATGAGCGACGCTCAAATCGTTGATACAGCCGTTCCCTCGCGAGGCGAAGAAAGTAGCTCGCGTGGTAGCATTGCCCGTTCGGCAGGGATCATCGGCCTAGGGAATGTTGCTAGTCGAGTGTTAGGGTTGGTGCGGGAGAGTGTCATCGCGGCCTTCTTCGGAACCAGCCCTGTCGCCAATGCTTTCGTTGTCGCGTCACAGGTCCCTACCCTCATCTATGATCTCTTGATCGGTGGGCTGCTTTCCTCTGCCCTCGTGCCCGTCTTTAGCGAGTACGCTAGCCGCGATGACGATAATGCCTCACTCTGGCAGCTCGCTAGTACCTTTATCACAATGGTAGCCGTGCTCCTGGCGGGACTGACGGTGCTTGTATTTCTCTTCGCACCGCAGATCGCGCTCATCATGGTCCCTGGCTATTCAGAGGAATTGCGAGCAGCGACGGCAACATTGATTCGCTTCATCTCCCCCTCCATTTTCTTTTTTGGCCTCAGCGGCGTCTTCACGGGCCTACTCTTCGCGCTCAAACGTTTCCACTTTGCTGCTTTCGCTGCCGCGATCTACAACCTCGGCATCATTATAGGGGCCGTCTTCCTGAGCCGTGCCTTCGAGGGGGATGCTCGCATCATCGGTTTGGCGCTCGGGATCTTCCTCGGAAGTGTGCTACAACTCTCGCTCCTCCTTCCAGATCTCCGCGATGCCAAGCTGTTCCTCCAGCTCCGTGCATTCTGGCGCGATCCAGGCGTGCGTCGCATCGTCAAGCTATACGTGCCAATCGGAGTATCGGTGGTGGTTGCCTCGATCGGTGTGATACTCGATCGCGAGCTGGCATCAAGCACGGAGGCGCATCAGACTATTACCTGGATGCGCTATGCCACCACGTTGATCCAATTTCCCTTAGGGCTGGTCGCTGCGGCAGTCTCGCTGGCCGTCCTCCCTGACCTCTCCCGCTTCTCGGCACTAGACGACATGCGAGGGTATCGCCGCACGCTGCAGACCGGGCTGCGCATGGTGCTGGTGCTGATCGTGCCTGCCACCGTCGGGCTCTTCGTGCTCGCGCCCCCGATCGTGAGCCTGCTTTTCGAGCGTGGTGAGTTCGTGGCCCATGACACCTTCTGGACCGCTCGTGCGCTGCGCGTCTACCTCCTCGGCCTGACATTTGCCGCCATCGATCAGGTGCTCATCATCGCCTTCTACGCGCGTCAGAATACCCTTACCCCAGCAGTGGTCGGTATTGGCGCGATCGGCATCTACCTCGTCGTCGCGCTACCGCTCCTGGAACCGCTTCAGATGCTCGGCCTCGTATTCGCGAACTCCGTGCAACACTTCTCCCACGCCATCATCATGCTCGTCCTCCTCCAGCGCCATCTCGGTGGCTTGACGGGCGGCGGCATGCACCGCATGGTGCCACGCGTACTCCTTGCCTCGCTTGGCATGGGTGCGATGGTGTGGCTCACCACCCTGGCCGCTGGCTCACTCCAACCCGGCTTTGTTGGAAAGCTACTCGCCGTCCTCATTCCTGCCCTTGTCGGCCTGGCTACCTATGCCCTCTTCGTCCTCCTGCTCCAGATCGAAGAGGCGCAGGAGTTAATGCGCCTCGTTCTCCGCAGAATTCGCCCCTCATAGTCCCTTCCGCTCCCCGCTCCCCGCTCCCCGCTCTCCGCTCCACGAACGCCGCTTGACGCCCACGATTCGTTGGTATTATGATTGTGCAACACATGCAGCTATTAGCGAGGGTAGCGATGAGCGAAATCGATGTGGCGGCGGCGCCCACGTTACAGGAACAGATCGAGCAGCAGACGGCGCCTGATCGCAAGAAGTTTGGGACCTTTAGCGGCGTCTTTGTACCCACGCTGCTCACGATTCTGGGTGTTATCATGTACCTCCGTGAGGGCTCAGTCGTGGGCAATGCGGGGTTGGGTTACGCATGGCTGATCATCGCCCTGGCATTTCTCATCACGGCCACCACCGCCCTATCCATGTCCTCCATCACGACAAACATTCGCGTCGGGGCGGGTGGGGCTTTTTCGATGATCTCGCAATCGTTGGGGTTGGAGGTGGGGGGCAGTATCGGCATTCCCCTCTACCTGGCGCAAGCCCTGGCGGTGGCCATGTACATCTTCGGTTTCCGGGAGGGATGGCAGTACCTCTTCCCGGGCCACCCGGCGCTCCTGGTGGATTTGGTGACCTTCGCCGTTCTGGCTGGCATCGCTTTCGTCAGTGCCAATCTTGCCTTCCGCATTCAATATGTCATTCTGGTAGTGATCCTTGCCTCTCTTGTCTCAGTATACGGAACCTTCTTTACTGGCGCGCTACAATATCCGATCACCTGGGTAGGTGGCTTCGAGGGCTTCCCTGAAACGGGCTTTAGAGGGACCAACTTCTGGATTGTCTTCGCTCTCTTCTTCCCAGCCGCAACCGGTATCTTGGCGGGTGCTAACATGTCTGGCGATCTGGCAAACCCACGCCGAAGCATCCCGCTTGGCACCTTGTCGGCCATTGCGCTGAGCTTTGTCATCTACATGTCGCTTGCCTACTGGCTGGCGCGGGTGGCCCCCCGTGAGGCGCTCCTCGAAAATTACACGGTGATGATCGATCGGGCACTGTGGGGACCAGCGGTAGTGGCGGGCCTGCTCGGTGCGACCTTCTCGTCCGGGTTGGCGTCATTTGTCGGCGCACCCCGCATCCTACAAGCGTTGGGCGTCCACAGCATTCTTCCAGGTAGCGAGTGGTTTGCCAGAATCACCCCGTCAGGTGAACCGCGCAATGCCCTGCTCTTCACCGGCGCCATCGTCTTCGCTGCCCTCATGCTGCGGAATCTCAACGCCATCGCCCCACTGATCACCATGTTCTTCATGATCACCTATGCGATGATCAACGTGATCGTGCTGATCGAGCAAAGCCTCGGACTCGTGAGCTTCCGCCCGGTCCTCCGTGTCCCGCTCATCGTGCCGCTCATTGGCACCTTTGGCTGCCTCTTTGCCATGTTCATCATCAATCCGGTCTTTAGCCTGGTTGCCGTCGTCATCGTGGTGGTCGTCTACGGCTACCTCGTGCGTCGCCAGCTGCGTGCCCCATTTGGGGATATGCGCAGTGGCCTCTTCGTCTCGGTTGCCGAGTGGGCCGCCAAGAGAGTAGCCGATCTACCCTCGTCACAAGAGCGCACCTGGAAACCGAACTTGCTCGTGCCCGTCGAGGATGCACGCGAGCTGCGCGGCACCTTCCGTCTCATCCATGACCTTACCTATCCAAAGGGCTCGGTTAAGATTCTCGGTCTTGCTACGGGACAGGACGAGAAGCGGTTGTCCCGGTGGTTACCCCGCTTGACCCGTGCATTCCGGGAGGAGGATGTCTTCGGATCGTGGACGATCATTCAGACAGAGGAGTTTGGGCCGGGCATGCTGGCGACCATGCAGGCCCTAGGCGGTGCCTTCCGGCCCAACGTGATCTTCCTGAACGCGCCCCTCGCGACCGGGCTAGGGCGCGAAGGAGATCTGGAGCGTATCGTCAAGCACGCACGCGAGTACAAACTCGGTGTCCTGATGTTTGCCGACCATCCAAAGGCTCGGCTGGGGCGCAAGCGTACGATCAACGTCTGGATCCGCGATCAGAGCCCCAATTGGGAACTGAGCATGCGCCTCGGCAACTTGGACCTCGCGTTGCTCACTGCTTACAAGCTCAAACGCAACTGGGATGGCCACATGAACGTCATCACGGTCGTAAATGATCCAACGCAAGTCGAGAAGGCGGAAGAGTTTTTACGCAACCTCGTCGAACTGGCTCGTTTCCCGAACGCCACGATACACGTCGGCAATTCTGACTTCAACCAGTACCTCCGTGAGGCGCCCCCAGCCGACGTAAACATCTTCGGTCAACCCCAAGAGCTCAACATGGACTTCGTCTATCGCATGGTCGAAGAAACGCAGTCCGCCTGCCTCTTCGTCCGCGACTCCGGTGAGGAGAACGCCCTGGCGTAGACCCTTTTCGTTTGCAGGGAAGTCGCTGCTATAATCGGGCACACGCTAGTACAACATCAGACGAGTTAGTTAGGTCAATAACAGTTGGAGTGAAGGAGACATTAGAACAGATGGCTAAAAAACGGCAGCGACGAAAACCCCAAGTGCCGCGACCCCGAGTTGGACGAAGCCGACCGGATGTGGCGGAAACGGTTGGTGACGTGAAAGTTGAACCGGAAACGAAAGAGGTTCCGGCTAGCTTGATGGGCCCGCGCAATATCTCGATGAAAGAATTTCACGAGTATGTAAGGGGGGACCTGACGCGCATTGCTATCTTCGGCAGCACGATCCTCGCCGGAATGCTCGCCCTCAAGTTCGTGGTTGGTTTGTAGCAGCGATTTCCGGAATGTTGAATGCACAGGGGGAGTCAGTGGTGTGCAAGACGTGTCGGTCAGGGCGTGATCAATTTGGGTAGACTGTTTCCGACTCAATAGATCCCAAGGCACCAAGAAGTTGAAGGTCTTGGTGCCTTTGTTCGTTTGGGAGTCGTCCACTTTACCTGCAATGCACGCTCCCCGCTCCCCGCTCCCCGCATTCCGCATTTGACTCATTGTGCTTATCTTACTCTACGTGATGGATTCCTTGCGGCGGGACTTCCTTGGTTGCTATGG
Organism: Chloroflexota bacterium; assembly: GCA_030863245.1. Classification (GTDB taxonomy): domain Bacteria; phylum Chloroflexota; class Anaerolineae; order Ardenticatenales; family Ardenticatenaceae; genus JALZCF01. Next base: position 4,615 of record JALZCF010000244.1, on the reverse strand, counting down.
CGACGAGGGGGCGATGACGCCGCATCTCGATCGCTTTGCGAAGGAGGCCACCCGCTTCACGCAGGCGTATGCCGTGGCGCCGTGGTCAAAGCCTAGTGGCGCAGCGCTACTGACGGGTCACATCCCACGTGCGTTGCGCATGCGTGCGTTGCTTGATCGATTGCCTGACAGTGTTCCCACACTTACGGAACAGCTTGGGAACTCCGGGTTCCGCACGATCGCCGTGAGCGCGAATCCGTTCATCTCGCACGACTTTGGAATGTTGCGCGGATTCACGGAGACACTTGAGGCATTCCGTCCCGGTGTGCTGCCAAGCGAGACCTTCCACTTTCACGCCAACCACTTCCGTCGCCTGGCCGACGGGCTTTCCGTTGCGCCCGAGGCGCTCGTCCTCGGCCGCTCGCCCGCGCTGCACCGAGCCCTCTTAGAGCGACTGCCCCCTACCGGTCCAACATTCGCTCTCTGTTGGAGCATGGATACCCATGCACCCTTCTTCGTTCGTGGCGAGCAGAGCTTCTTCGGCAACCCACTGGATCGCGTCATTCCCGCCGCCGACTCCGAGTGGCTGAGTGGCAGCCTCACGGTGCGCGATATGGTCTCTCTCTACCGTGATATGATCGCGTACAACGATCTGCACTTTGGCGCCTTGATCGAACAGTTGCGGGAACGTGGGCAGTGGGAGGAGGCGCTTATCATCGTGACGGGCGATCACGGGGAGGCGTTCGGTGAGCATAGATTGATGGGACACACGAACGGGCTCTGGGAGGAGCAGGTTGCCGTACCGCTGCTCGTAAAGTTCCCAGGACAGCGCACGAGTGCTCGTCGTGAGGTTCCTGTGTCACTTACGGATATTGTGCCAACAATTCTAGAGGCGGCCGGCATCGAGAGGATGCCCAACATTTCTGGCGTTGCCCTACAGTCCCTAGTAGCAGGGGCGGAGCAGGAGCGTGCCCTCCTGTTGGAAAACCCAGAGGGCTGGGCGCTACGCTTTGGCGACTGGAAGGCGATCGCTCCCACGGACGGCGGCTTGCCACTCCTCTTTAACCTGCGTACCGACCCTGAGGAGCGCCATCCACTACCTGACGATACCCTACGGCGCGAATTGACTTTGCGTGCCGCCACCCTCCGCGATACGGCTGATCGGCAGGCCAGCCAGTGGGTGGAGCCAGAGGAGGATGAAGTAGACGACGTTGTGCTCCAGCGGCTACGGAACCTCGGCTACCTGTAGGGGCGAGGCAACCAGGCAAGAATCTCTCCTAAACAAACCCTCCCCACTCCCGGTTGCCTCGCCCTCCCCAACCCGCATGATTATTAGCAACGATCCGCACCCAAACCAAACCACCGCATTTCCCGGTTGCCTCGCCCTCATTTAAGGTGTTTACGAAAGAATGCTATGACGCGCTCGTTGAGGAGATCGTAGCCGGCACCGGTGAAGTTATGGTTTTGATCCGGGTAGGCGTAGAACTCGTAAGGAATGGTTGCGTTATCGAGGCGCTGTGCCAGTTCCTGTGACCACGCGTATGGCACCTGGTCGTCCAACACCCCGTGATGAATGGCGAGTGGCGCGGTGATGTTTTCGACGTAGTTGATGGGAGAGATAGCCTTGTATAGCGTCTCGTTGCTCGGCGGTTCGGGGAGACCTCCATTGAGCGCCGCCTCGCCATTGGACCACCCCATGATAGCCTCATAGTTTCTCGCCTCGTCCCCGCTCATCGAGCCATACAACACGGCTGCGCCGATCTGGTCGGTGATCGTCATCGCGCGCAGGGTGATGCCGCCACCCATGGAGTGGCCCCACATCCCCACTAGGTCACCACTCGCCTGGGGTAGGCGCTGGGCCATTGGGATCAGATGCAGCACATCCCGCGTGTAGCCAATGCGGAAGGGATTCGGACCTTCATCCGAGCCGCGGTGGTTGCGGAAGTTGGGGTGGATCGTCAAGAACCCTGCTTCGGCCAGCACGTCGGCATACTTGGTGGTGTAGGTGAGCGTCTGGTAATTCCAGGGCGGCATATAGCCATGGTTGACGATAACCACTGGGAATGGGCCCTCGCCTGTCGGCACGTTCATGAAGCCGCCAATACTCAGCCCATCACTCGGGAAAGCGATCAGGTAGCGAGTGAAGCGCTCGTTGCTCTCCAGCCTTTCCACGATCTCAATCTCGCCCTCCTGCCCGAACATATCCATGCGTAGTGCCGTGATAGAGAGATCGGCGTAGGGGTCCGGCGTGGCGCTGGACAATGGCGTGGCTGTCACAACAGCTGTCTCGGTAGGCAACGATGTCGCCGTATGGGGCGGCGTGCCGGTGGGCTCCGGCGGTACGGTGGGTAAGGCCGTATCCGTGGGGACTGGCGTATCGGTCGGGATAGGTGTGTTGGTAGGGGTGGCTGGCGGTGTAGGGACGGGCGTATCGGTCGGAGCGGGGGCCGATGGGGATGATGCGCTTGTGATCGGCGCAGATGCAAGAGATCGCTCAACAGTCGCTGTTGGGGATTCTGGCCTCTCCGACAGTGGTGCAGCGGGGGTTGATGCTGAGATATTCGGGGTACAACCCACCAACAGAAGGATCAGCAGCACGGATATCCATCGACACACTCGCATAGCGACCTCATAAACCTTGATAGCCTTGATCCGGGAGATCATAGCCAGATCGGCTTTCAACTCCCAACTGTTAGTGCTTGCTACTTACGGTCAATATGGCGGAGAACATCCCGAGCGGCACTCTGTGCATCGTCGCCAAGGTAGATGCCGGAGATGCGTCGCCGCAACTCCGGTTCTTGTTGGAAGGCGGCACCGCCATAGACAAACAGTGGGCGTGGGGAGGACATCTCTTCGATCATCTTGGAGATTGGCTCTAGCTTGAGAGCCGGCTCGCGGGTGGCGGCGGAGAGGGCGAGCATGGATGGTTTAAGCGACTCTAGCGTGGCACGTAGGTCCACGAGTGGCACGTTCTGGCCAAGGTAGAGGACACGCAGCCCGTTACGGCGAAGGAAGAGGGAAAAGAGCAGGACACCAAGTTCATGCTGCTCGTGCGGGGCACAGCCGGTTACAATCAGAGGGGCATCTAGGTTAGTCGGTTGCACATTCATCAAGGCCATGAGCTTGCGCTCGATGTAGGCTGTACTAAAGTGCTCGACCGGGACCGATACCTCCCCCCGGTGCCACTGCTCGCCGATCTCTATCATCGTTGGAGTGATAACCCCGCTGAGCACTTCCTCGATCGAGTAAAGTGCGAAAAGCTCGTTGAGAATCTGGTCGGCACGTTGCTCGTCAAAGGCCTTGAACGCCTCGATCAGGCGATGCTTTGAGGACTCTTGATCATGAGGGACTGTCTTCGTGGGGCGCCTTGGCTCGCCTGGAATTTCCGTCGGCACATCCTCTCCCTCTTGCATCCGACGATACAGTTCAACAGCCTGGCTAATCGAGATCCCTCCCTCAACACGCTCTCGCAGCCAACGAATAAGAGCGATATCTCGCTCGGAGTAGAGGCGGTAGTTGCTCTCTGTCCGCTCCGGATTCGGCACACCATACCGACGCTCCCACGCGCGCAAGGTAGCCGCAGAAACACCCGTCTCCTGAACGACGGCCTTGGTGTTGAAGAGAGGCGTATCAGAAAATTGAGAGAGGTCTAAGTCGGGCATACACTTGGAACCTTATTGCATGTTGCATGTTACGTATTGGTCAATGTCACGACGTTTTCGCCACCGGTCCATTACGTCTTGCATCTTCCTCTCAACAAGAGGATCTAAGGCATGGCTGGCGCAAGACCAATACATCGTACGTATTCCGTTCACGTTTTACGCCCTCACTCTACTCTACACACCACGCACCACGTGTGCGAAGCACATGCGCGCCGCGCACACGCAACATGCAACATGCAACACCCTCACTCTAGCGCCCGCAACGCCCGCTCCACACTGTCCTTCGGCTTGACGTTGTATTGAACGTCCACGAGATTCCCTGCCTCGTCGATGACAAAGTGGCTGCGGGTAACCCCTGTGAACTTCCGGCCGAACTTCGATTTCTCGCCCCATACCCCGTACTTTTCCGCAACGGCGTGATCGTCATCAACCAGAAGTGTGAAGGGCAAGTCATATTTGCGCTTGAACTCTTGATGTGAGGCCAGACTATCAGGGCTGACCCCCAGTACCACAGCATCCTTCTCCTCTACCTCGGGATACACATCACGAAAGCCACAGGCCTGCGTCGTACAGCCCGGCGTGGCATCCTTGGGGTAGAAGTACAAGATCACGCGCTGCCCACGAAAGTCACTGAGGCGGACCGTCTCGCCACGGTCCGAGGTCAATTCAAAATCCGGTGCCCGATCGCCCACCCTCAGATGCTGCTCAGCCATACCCATTTCTCCCTCTTCGCTACAATACTAACCACTAACCACTGTCATTCTACTGGCCCACTTCCCATCTGCAAGTGGCCCAGCACACAGTAGCGCCTTGTCACCCACATCTGCCTCCAGTAAGATACTAGCATGGTAATGACTCAGGCTGCGAGGTGCCCGGCACTTCAGCTGAGCGCGTGCTCGTGCAGCTATCTCGCGACAAAGTGCCGGGCACCTGAGTGGTAACCCAGCATGCTAACTCAAGGGGGAGGGTAGATG
>JALZCF010000233.1 GCA_030863245.1 Chloroflexota bacterium | reverse complement strand
ATGTTGTGACGGTGCGTGGCGCATATTGCCACATCAGCCAAGTGGTTCGGGCATCGCGACCGAAATTAGGGCTTGGAGACGAGAGCTTTCGAGGAAGCGATGATCTTACATCTCCAGTCTCCAGTCTCCAATCTCCCCGTTCCAGAAAGCGGCCCTGATTCTGCACCAGCAGTTCTATGTCTCCAGTATCGCCTCCACGATTGCCGCCTGCTCTTGCTGGTGCACTTTGAAGGAGCCGGTGGCGGGGCTGGCGGCGGGTGGGCGGCCAATGTAGCGTAGGGTGATCTCCTTGTGCGGCTCCGAATCGCGCAGGTCGTCGCGGAGGAAGGGCTTGATGAAATCCCACGCGCCATGGTTCCGCGGTTCCTCCTGCGCCCAGATGACTTCCGTCGCATTCGGGTAGCGCTCCAGGATGCCGCGGATCGCCGCACGTGGGTAGGGGTAGAGTTGCTCGACGCGCACCAGCGCGAGGTCGTCGCGTCCCTCCCTGTTCGTTAGGATGTCGTAGTAGAGCTTGCCGCTCAGGAAGACGAGTTTCCTGACCTTGCTTGGGTCCTCCACCGCCGGATCGTCGATGACATATTGGAAATTCCCGCTGGTAAACTCGTCCAACTTGCTCGCGGCGGCGGGCAGGCGTAAGAGGCTCTTCGGCGTCAGGACGATGAGCGGGCGCTGGACCTCGTCATGTTTCTGGCGGCGCAGCAGATGGAAGTAGTTTGCGGGTGTCGAGGGCACTGCGACCTTCATGTTATCCTCCGCGCACAGTTGCAGGTAGCGCTCCACACGGGCGGAGGAGTGTTCCGGCCCCTGGCCCTCGTAGCCATGGGGTAGCAGCATCACCAGGTCGCTGTAGCGGTTCCACTTCACGGCACTGCTCGAGATAAACTGGTCGACCATGACCTGTGCCCCGTTGGCAAAGTCGCCAAACTGTGCCTCCCAGAGCACGAGCGTGTCAGGCGCTGCCAGGGAGTACCCGAACTCGAAGCCCACCACCGCCTCCTCAGAGAGCATCGAATCCCAGACCCGGAACGGCGCCTGCTCCTCGGCGAGGTGGTTGAGCGGAACGTATTCCTCATCCTTTTCATAGTTGTGCAGGACGGAGTGTCGCTGGCTGAAGGTGCCGCGAGCAGAATCCTGCCCACTCAGACGGACCGGGTGCTTCTCCAGCAGGAGGGTCCCGAAAGCTAGCAACTCCGCCGTTGCCCAATCGATCTGGTCGGAGCCGTCCCCCTTCAACTCGCGCCGCTGGAGTAGCCGCAGAAGTTTGGGATGACCCACAAACTCCTCCGGCGGGTTGGCGAGCACCTTGGAGATGTGGATGAGCGTATCCTGGTCCACCGCCGTTTGTGGCGGCTCGCCCAGCGCCAGATCGAGCGATTCATCATACTCCAGATCAACCTCTGGCTCGGGCAGCTCGGTGAGTCCTTGGGTGCCCGCTTCCAGCTGCTCCATCGCCGAATCGTACATCTCTTGCGCATCCTCCTGGGCGATGACACCCTCGCGCAGAAGCTGCTGCGCATACACCTCACGAGGGGAATTTCGCTTCTCGATCAACTTGTACATGCGTGGCTGCGTGAAGCTTGGATCGTCGCCCTCGTTGTGCCCCCAGCGGCGATAGGTAATCAGATCGATCACGACATCCTTATGGAAGGTGTTGCGGTAGTCGAGCGCGATCTCTGCCACGCGCACCACTGCCTCCGGGTCGTCACCATTCACATGGAAGATCGGCACTTGGCTCATCTTCGCGATGTCCGTCGGGAAGGGAGTGGAGCGTGCATCGCTTGGCTCGGTCGTGAAGCCAATCTGGTTGTTGATGATGAGGTGGATCGTACCACCCGTGCGGTAGCCACGGAGCTGCGCCAGGTTGAGGGTCTCGGCCACGACTCCCTGCCCGGCGAAGGCCGCATCGCCGTGAATGAGCACGGGCAATACTTCATCCATGGCCAGACCCTCCAGCCCCTTGACTCGCAGGCGCTGGCGGGCATGTGCCATCCCCTCGACTACAGGATCCACCGCCTCAAGATGGCTTGGGTTGGAGGCAAGCGTCAGCTCGATCTCGTAGTCGCCCGGGCAGCGGCGTATACCGTGGGCACCTAGATGGTACTTCACATCGCCCGTACCCTGCGTGCTCTCTGGATCGATGCTTCCTTCAAACTCGGAGAAGATGGCGCGGGCCGATTTCTGCATAATATTCTTGAGCACGTTCAGCCGCCCACGGTGTGCCATACCCATCACCGCTTCCTCGATGCCCTGCTCAGCGGCGCGATCCAGGACCGTTTCCAACAATGGGATAGTTGCCTCAGCGCCCTCGAGTGAGAAGCGCTTCGAGCCGACGTAGCGGCGGTGGAGGAACTGCTCGAACGCCTCCGCTTTGGAGAGCGAGTCCAATATCTCCCGCCTGCGCTCCATTGGAAGCGGGTCGAGCGGCTTGGCACGTTCCACTTGCTGTTGCAGCCAGCGCCGCTCCTCCGGATCCTGGATGTTCATGTACTCGACACCCACATGACCTGAGTAGGAGTGGCGCAGGATGTCGAGAATCTTGCGCAGCGTAGCCCGTTTCATCCCAGCCAACCCACCCGTGATGAATTCGCGATCTAAATCCCAGAGCGTGAGCCCATAGGTTGCTGGATCGAGATCTGGATGATACTCCTTCGGCTCGTTCGTCAGGGGGTTCAGGTCGGCGAGCAGGTGGCCCCGCACGCGGTACGCCCGGATCAACTGCAGAACGCTCGCCTCCTTCTCCGCTGCGGCCATACCCGGCGGGCCGCTCAACAGCATCGGTTTGTTATCCTGCGCCCAACGGACGGGCGGGTAGGGGATGAGCAGCGAACGGAAGATGCGATCGTAGAAGGCATCCTCGCCAACCAGCAGCCGATGGATCTTCGCCAGGAACATACCCGACTCCGCACCCTGGATGATCCGGTGGTCGTAGGTGCTGGAGAGGCCCATCACCTTCGAGACGCCTATCTCGGTCAGGACGTCCGGATCCGTTGCAGAGTACTCCGCCGGGAAGGTAATGGCGCCGGTGGCGACGATGGTGCCCTGACCCGCCATCAACCGCGGCACGGAGATGATGGTGCCGATGGTGCCCGGGTTCGTCAGAGTAATGCTGGTACCCTGATAATCCTCCGTGGTGAGCTTACCGTCGCGGGCCCGCTCGATGAGGTCGCTGAAGGCATCCATGAATCCCTTGAAATCCATGTGGTTCACGCCTTTGACGTTGGGCACGATCAGGGAGCGGGTGCCATCCTTCCGCTCAATATCAATCGCGACGCCCAAGTTTACATCATGGCGCAGGATGCGGTGCGGCTTCCCGTCGATGAATGCGTAGGCGGTGTTCAGCTGGGGGAATTCCTCGAGCGCTTCAACAATCGCCCAGGCGATGAGATGGGTGTAGGAGACCTTGATCCCCTTCGGCTTGAGCGTGTCGTTGATGACGCGCCGGTTTTCCTCCAGTACCTTCACCGGCACGAAGCGGTAGGAGGTTGCCGTGGGGAGGCCCAGGCTCGTCTCCATGTTCTCCACGATCAGCGCCGCCACGCCCCGGATCGGCTGTGCCTCTTCGTACGCCTCCAGCTCTGGGTTAACCAACGCGGCGGGTGATACCACACCAGTAGGAGGGAGTGCCTCCTCGATGTCGGCAGGTTCGAGTTTGGTCGGTACCGTTGTCGCCCGGGCCCGTGTCGGTTCGGCCGCCGGTTCAGCCGTCGCCGTTGCACCACCATTGCTCCGAGCACGATCGCCGTCGCCCTCCACGAGTGGCTCGCCATCCAACGACTCGAAGTAGCGTCGCCACTCTTCCGATACCGTCACAGGGCTGTAGCGCCACTGCGCGTACAGCTCGGCGACGTACTCCGCATTGGCGCCAAACTCCTCCAAGATTGATTCAGGCAGAGTTGTCATTTTGAAGTCCTCGTTCTTCGTTCCTTACTCGCTCAGCTGTTGTATATAAGTATAGCAGCATTTGCTTTGCCACGAAGTCCGGATCCGGGAGCCATGTAGGAAAGATGCTGCGACCAGGCATCCTCACTCGGGGCTCGCGAGGCCGATGCCTTTAGCCAAGGCGAGGGGCGCGACGAAGAAGATGCCAGTGTGTGGATCGCTGAGGTCACCTATGATTGCCTCAGTAGCTGCCAGTAGACGTTGAGCGTTTACGGCTTTATCTACGATGGTGAAAATGGTTATATTGTGCTCCTGACGGCTTTGCAGTAGGGTGGAAAGCGAGGGAAAGAGTGGCACGTCATCCCTAAGGTAACCCCGCCGGCGCGCTAACCCCGTACTCCCCAGGATCGTCGCACCGGGAATGCCCACCTGCTCCCACGCGGCTAGCACATCATCTAGCTTTGACTCATCGTCCAGCACCAAGCAGACCAGATTCCACATGTACGCCTCCTTGCGTTCACAGGTTTACATTTTACCTCTTGCAGCCTTCATTTCACGCGTGATCGATATCCGGAACGTCAGTCTCTATCCACACCCGTTCCACGGGCTGTCGGAAGACCATGCGGAGGAGAAGGGGTGTCACCAGGGTGGTAACCAAGACTATGATGACAGCGACGGCGAATACCTCCTGGCCGATAATTCCGGCGGTCAGACCCACCGATGCGACAATCAATCCTACCTCGCCTCGTGAGACCATCCCGACCCCGAGTTGCGTGGCTTCGAGACGATTGAACCCGCCTAGAAGTGCTCCTAGCCCACTCCCGACGATCTTGGAGAGGATGGCGACGACCGTGACAGCGATTACGAAGGGCAGGAGCTCAAGCGAGATCACGCGAGCATTGGTTGCAAGGCCGATGCTGACGAAGAAGATTGGCACGAAAAAGCCATAGGCGAGCGAGTGAATCCCGTCCTCGATCTGCATCCTCAAATCGCTGCGCGAGAGGGCGATCCCTGCGATGAAGGAGCCGGTGATCGCCGCCACCCCACCCAGCACCTCTGCCGTGAAGGCAAAGAGGAGGGCCGCTACGACGACGAAGGCGAGAACCCCCTCGCTGATCCCCAACCCGCTCACCCAGCGTACGGCAAGGGGCAGGAGCCAGAAACCGAGATAGACAGCCAGTGTGAGGTACACAATTATCCGCACGAGTACCCAGGCGATTCCTGCCGCTCCCGCACTCGCGCCACCCCCTACCCCAACCAATGCCACAAAGATCGAGAGGATGAGGATGCCGAGCACGTCGTCCACCACGGCTGCTCCCAGCAGTGCCAGGCCGGGCCTGCTTTGCAGTACACCCAACTCCATCAGGGTCTGAGCCGAGATGCTCACACTCGTTGCCGTTAGAACGACACCGATGAAGAGCGCCCGCTGCATCTCGTAGCCGAATGGGAGTGACGTCGCTGTGCCTAACAGCAGAGGGCTAATGACTCCCAATACGCCAGCTAGCACCGCCACCCGGCCAGAGCGTAGCAGATCAGGGAGGTTGATTTCCAGGCCAGCGTAGAACATAAGGAAAATGACGCCGATCTCTGCAAGATGCGCAACGGTCTCCAAGAGGTGCTCGTCGGTAAAAAGCTCCATCTGCCAGGGGCCAAGATACAGAGCCTCCAGGTGCAGGATGTCCAAAAAAGTGGGACCAAGAAGCACCCCGACCAAAAGCTCACCTAAGACAGAGGGCTGGCGCAACTTCTGGCTCACCAATCCTCCAAGCTTCGCGGCGCCTATCAAGATCGCCAGCGCCAGCATCAACTGTAAAACAGGTGTCATAAAGAAGGGTTATCTCCTCTCTTCCAGCCATTCTGTCGGCACCCGGATCGCCAGCACCTCACCGCGGGCACGGGGCTCACCGCGACTGGAGAGGGTCACGTCGACCCAGGCCTTGCGCCCCTCGCGCCTGGCCACGATTGCTTCGAGGTGGACTGGTGCGTCGATAGGCGTGGGCTTGAGGAAGGTGACATTCAAGTTGCCGGTCACGTACCAGATCGTTTCCCCCTCTCCGATCTCCCGTCCCTCATGCCGGTAATCATCGGCGATAGCGGTGCAGACGCCGTGGCAGTCGATCAGTGTCGAGATCACGCCGCCGTTGAGCACGTGCTCTGGGCCTGCCATGTACTCCGGGCTAGGCTGCCAATCGGCTACTGCCACATCCCGGTCCCAGCAACTCTTCAACTGAAATCCATTCGGGTTGTCCGCGCCACAGCCCCAACAGTGGTTGAAAGGCATGCGGTCCTGAAATGCGATCTGCTCTACTGCGCGCATGCTATCTCCTTGCTCCTTTGGTCGTTCCTATTGGATGCGATGATAACGAGGGTGCGATCCGTCCGCAAGTCCTAGCTACCTTCCTGTTCCCTCCCTCTGTCCGAGTTCCGCGACGCCGACCACTATCCGTCGCAGCAGGATGGCATATCTTGTGCTAAGATAGGCAGTGGTATATGCCTGCGACACTAAGTTCATTCGTATCGATGAAGAGGATCTATGAGCAAGCGAGTTCACGTCATCATCAACCCAGCGGCGGGTCAGAACCGACCGGTCCTAGGCATCCTGAACAGCGTCTTTCATCCTGCGGGGATTGATTGGGATGTCTCTATCACGCACAAGGCTGGCGATGCCCGCCGTTATGCCCAGGAAGCGGTCGAGGCCAGCGTAGATATCGTGGCAACCTACGGGGGGGACGGTACGGTCATGGAGGCCGCGAGCGGGTTACTGGGGAGCGACGTACCCCTTGCGATCTTCCCGGGTGGCACAGCGAACGTTATGTCGGTCGAACTAGGCATCTCAAATGACCTCGCGGAGGCAGGTGCTCTCATCTGTGGCGACGACTGCGAGGTGGTTGCCGTGGATATGGGGCAGACTGGCAAGGGTGACTACTTCATCCTGCGCGTCGGTATTGGCCTAGAGGCCCAGATGGTAGAGGGCGCGGATCGCAATCTGAAGAACCGGGTGGGGTCACTGGCCTACGCGCTCTCAGCGTTAAACGCCTTGCGCGACCCGGTGACAAGTCACTACCAGATGACAATCGACGGCGAGGAGCTCGAGAGCACAGGTATTACC
>JALZCF010000231.1 GCA_030863245.1 Chloroflexota bacterium | reverse complement strand
AGAACAAGGATTGGCAGAAAGAAAGGATTGGATTTGCCCGGGTGGGGATACGGGTCTGCGTTGCAGGGTTTGTAGTTGATGGTACATGATATCATCTTCGCTGCGAGATAAGCAATGGAAATGTTTGGGTCAATATGAAAGAGCAAGGTGCTGTGGGTCATTTGGTCACGCCGCGTACGTTGTTGTTTCTTGAGCGTGGGGGGAGGTGGTTGTTTATTCAAGGAGCGGAGCATAAGTGGTGGGCGGGGAGGTTGAACGGTGTCGGCGGTAGTGTGGAGGCGGATGAGGGGATTCGGCGGGCGGCGATGCGGGAGGCGGAGGAGGAGACGGGGTTACGCCCGATAGATCTTGAGCTCGCGGCTATCGTCCACGTTCTGGGTGACCCGGCGGTGCTGCTTTTCGTCTTTCTGGGCAGGTTGCCAGTTGGCGCGCTACGTCCGTGTGATGAGGGGACATTTCGGTGGCTTTCCCGCGAGGAAATCAGCGATCCGTCCCTGCCGCTCATGCCCGATCTTCCCTTCCTCCTGCCGCGGCTCTGGGCAAGGGAACCGGGGAGCGAGCCACTCTTTTTTCACTTTGATTTTTCGGATGGATTTTCAGTCGTCGAGGAGTGATCTACCAATGATTCAGATTGTCGGACTGGACCATATCCAACTCGCGATGCCGGTGGGTGGCGAGACGGAAGCACGCCAATTCTATGGGACACTACTTGGCCTGACTGAAGTGCCCAAGCCAGAACCTTTGGTCAAGCGCGGCGGCTGCTGGTTTGAAGGGGGCAACGTGTGGCTCCATTTGGGCGTCGAGGAGGCATTTGTGCCCGCTCGCAAGGCGCACCCGGGCTTACGAGTAAGCGATCTGGAGGCAGCACGTCGAACGTTGGAAGGAGCGGGGTTTGCTATCAGGCCCGATCTGAGCGTACCGGGGGTAAGACGTTTTTATGTCTCCGATCCCTTCGGCAATCGACTTGAGTTCATCCAAGAGGGAGATGGCTTCTCGCAACATTCCTATCGTGACGCCACTGATAACGATTGATAGCAGTCCTGCAGAAGCTAAACCTGTTACTTTCTTTCAGTAGCAGCGTATGGACGAGATGATAGCGCAGAACGCTCCCTTGGCTGGAGTGGAATAACATGAATCGGCAACCTATCCTCAACCTGCAACTCAAGGAGTCGGTCCACCACCAGGTCCATGACCTCATCGGGATCCTCGATGTCAACAATCACATCTAGGTAAATCCCCTCAGGATCCTCGCCCCGCGATACAATAAAGCTAGCCTCTGGCCAACGCTCTGCGATCATGTGCTGTAGTTCCATAATCGCCTGTTGAACCTGTGGACTGGCTTCGTTGATTGTTTCTGCTCTCATATTGTTTCACCTCCTTGACTACGGATGGCCGCAAGAAAGTCCCGCGTGCGACGGAGCGCGCGGGAGGCCTGTTTCTGACTCACTTGATTTAGACGATAGTCTGCAACGTGCCGTAACTCCAGGTTACGTATCAGCACATCACGAAGGTTTCGTGAGTAGAGCTTGTGACGATTTATTAGCGTGCCCACAAACTCCGCTTGCACGAAGTCATGTCCCCACTGATTCCCTCGTGCCGTAATTCCTGCTTGCGTCAGAGCATAGATTGCTGCCTGAAAGCTAGCATAGTAACAGCGGTTGGCACAGTTATTGTACCGCCCGTTGGCAAACTCGCTCTCTGCTCCTGCGAGACTCTCTTCGGCTTTTGCCAAGAATACCTGGCCAGTTTCGCTCATAACTCGACCTTAGACTAAAACGTGCTCCAATCCGTTGGTCTAGACATCATTTGAGGCGGTTGGAGAGGTAGTCGATGAGGTCGATCTTGGTGATGATGCCTTCGACTTGGGAGTCGCCGTCGACTACGACTACGACGCCTGCTTCGGAGAAGGCGTCGGCGAGGGCGTCTAGGGCGCTGTTGGGACCTACAAGTGGGATGTCACGGTTGATTACGTCCTCTATTGTTTCGGTTCGCGCGTGCTCGTGCTCCGCGCTGAGCAGGTGGTTGAGCAGGTCGCGCTCGGTGACGACGCCGAGATAGCGCCCCCCCTCGTCCACCACCGGTAGCTGGGAGACGTTGTTCTCTTTCATCCGCTGGATGATCTCTAGCTTGGCATCCTCCGGGTGGGCAAGGATGAGCTCGCGCTGGCCATTGTACTCCATGATATCGCTTACGCGTCCCTCACCAAGCAGGCTGTAGTCGAGGTAGCGGTTCTCACGCATCCAGTCATCGTTGAAGACTTTGGAGAGGTAGCGGGAACCACTGTCCGGCAATAGGACAACCATCAAGGCATCCTCTGAGAGATCGCGCGCGACCTGGAGTGCCCCGGCGACTGCGGTGCCACTGGAGCCGCCACAGAAAATGCCTTCCTCCCGCACGAGGCGGCGCGTCATGAGGAAGCTCTCCTTGTCCGTTACCTGTACGACCTCGTCCACGTAGTCGAAGTCGGTCGTGCCGGGGACGAAATCTTCACCGATCCCCTCCACCTTGTAGGTGAAGGCATCACCGAGGTTGCCAGTATAGAAGTACTCGTGCAGCAGCGAGCCGATCGGGTCTACGCCGATTACCTGGATGTCCGGGTTCATCTCTTTCAGGTACTTGCCAGTTCCGGAGACCGTACCACCGGTTCCTAGTCCGGCAACGAAATGCGTGATGCGCCCATCGGTTCCCTTCCAGATCTCTGGCCCAGTCGTGAAGTAGTGACTCTCCGGGTTGATCATGTTGTAGTATTGATTGGCTAGTACAGCACCTGGTGTCTCTTCCACGATCTGCTTCGACACGTTGTAGTAGGAGCGCGGATCCTCGGGTGCTACGGCTGTAGGGGTAATGACAACGCGCGCCCCGAAGGCTCGGAGCAAGCGGATCTTCTCGTCGGACATCTTGTCCGGCATGACGAAGACCGTCTTGTACCCTTTCACAGCGGCCGCGATGGCCAGCCCCACGCCTGTGTTGCCGCTGGTTGCCTCTACAATCGTACCGCCCGGCTTGAGCAATCCCTGGCGCTCGTAATCTTCGACGATGGCTATGCCGATGCGATCCTTCACCGAACCGCCCGGGTTAAAGAACTCTACCTTTCCCAGAATTCTCGGGCGATAGCCTCGTGTTACCTTCTTCAGTTTTACCAACGGTGTGTTACCGATTGTATCCAGTATTGATTCGTGGATGCCGTAGGGTTCGACATCCAGCGCGGGGAGCCAGACCGGCTCTTTC
>JALZCF010000612.1 GCA_030863245.1 Chloroflexota bacterium | reverse complement strand
CCACAACACCCTCCATTTTACCCATCGGCCCCCTTTTGTCAAATCTCGAAGCATGAGAGAACCACGCACGATCCGTACCGTAATTCCGCACTCCGTACTTGAATAATTCATCCTTCATCCTTTCTAGACAATCATCCCCCTTCCCTTCCCTAATTACTGTAGAAACGTCCCCCTTGACTTCCCTTATCTTTCCTCTATAATTCATCTAACATTGCGAAGTTTCCTTCTAGACTTTTCCCTCGCGCCTAGCGGTTTTCACCATTGTCTAGCTTGCTTTCCACACAACGGACCATAGTACAACAGTTGATAGACCGAAATAAATAAGCGTGCCGGCCACGTTGGCCGCGCGCATGTTCCATATTGTATTGTGTTACTCTCCAGAGAAAGCAAACGCGTTCTGCAGTTTTGCCTCCCTCTGGACACCATACATGGAGTTCACCATGGATATTGCACAACTTGAAGACATGACGTTGACCGAACTACAAGATGTCGCTCGTGAGTGGGACCTAACAGGATATAGCCGCCTGAAGAAACATGACCTCGTTTTCCGTCTGCTCCAGAATAAAGCGGAAAAACAAGGACACATTTTCGGCGGGGGTGTGCTCGAGATCGTACAGGATGGCATCGGATTTCTGCGCGCAGATCACTTGCTTCCCAGCGCCGATGATGTGTACGTCTCACAGTCCCAGATTCGGCGCTTTAATCTGAGAACTGGAGATATGGTCATTGGCCAGGTGCGGCAGCCCAAGGAAAATGAGAAGTATTACGGGCTGATCCGAGTCGAGGCGGTGAATGGGCAGAATCCCGAGATCGCGAAGGCGCGCCCCAATTTTGAGAACCTCACCCCCATCTTTCCTGACGAGCAGATACACCTTGCCACCAAGCCCGATATTATTGCTACACGGCTAATTGATCTGGTTGCACCGATTGGGCGCGGCCAGCGCGGCATGATTGTGTCGCCTCCAAAGGCCGGGAAGACGACCATTCTGAAACAGATTGCGAATGGGATGACGGCCAACTACAACGATCTCCACATGATGATCGTATTGATCGGTGAGCGCCCGGAGGAAGTGACCGATATGGATCGCTCTGTCGAGGCGGAGGTGGTGGCTAGCACCTTTGACGATCCGGTACAGAGCCACGTCCAGGTCGCTGAGATGGCTCTGGAGCGGGCAAAACGCCTTGTGGAGTCTGGAAAGGATGTGGTGATCCTACTTGATTCCGTTACCCGCCTGGCTCGTGCCTACAATCTCACCGTGCCACAGAGTGGACGAACGCTCTCCGGCGGTATCGACCCGGCCGCCCTCTACCCGCCCAAGCGCTTCTTCGGCGCGGCGCGGAATGTGGAGGAGGGGGGGAGCTTGACGATCATTGCGACAGCGCTTGTGGATACGGGAAGCCGCATGGATGATGTGGTGTACGAAGAATTCAAAGGCACGGGCAACATGGAGTTGCATCTGAACCGACGCCTTGCGGAACGCCGTATCTACCCCGCCTTCGACATCGAGCGCTCCAGCACGCGGCGCGATGAACTGCTCCTGGATCAGGATACCCTACAAAAAACCTGGACCCTGCGTCGTATGATCTCCGCCTTGGGTAACGTTGAGGGGTACGAAGCGATGCTGACGCGCCTCCAGCGGACAAAGAGCAATGAGGAGTTCCTCGCCACCTTGAATGTGGACGCAATCTAACCTCTCACGTAGTGACTCGCCTGAGAGGTGCCCGGCACTTCACTTAAGCACGTGCGCGTGAAGATATCCACCAAGTGCCGGGCACCTGAGTCGTAACCTTCACCCACCTCAACTGTTATAGTTTGCGCACCACGCACTGCGTATTGCGCCATTAGGACAACACGACCTCACGGCACCTCGATAGTTACTAGCAGCATGAAGCCGCCTTCTCAGAAGGCGGCTTCATGCTGCTTCCTACCCTACGACTTCCCCGTGCTACTCCATGCCAGGTCACATCCCTTAAAACTTTTTAACAAGGCACTTGATCTTTGTGTCCAATCCGTTATAATGGGCGAGCTTTTGACTTGACAGTCGCTATCGTCAACTGTTAGCCGCATTTCAGGACTGATTGCTCAGCTCAATCTATCCAGGTTCTGATACTACCCCCCTTCAGTGTCAGAACTCACGGCTGAAATGCTATCAAATGGAGAGCCTATGGCAGAGTACTGGGTTGGACCATCCTTACGGCAACCTCGCCCAAGATGGATTGGGCGGGAGAGGCCGCATCGTGCAGGAAGCCCTACCCGTACCGAACGTCGTCTTGCAAGGCCCCTTACGCCCCGTCGGTGGCGGGCGTACCTGCGGCTTGCTAGTGTCAAAGTCCGCGATATCACGTTCCTCGCTCGATGCGCCGCCCACGTTGTGGTCTTAACCCTGGCTTTTACGGTCAGCCAACTCTACGATGTGGACTTCGCATCATACCTCCAACGACAAACGAGCTACACCTACAGCGAACCCTCACCTGCTATAGCATTGGGACGGAGCAATGCCACGGAGGAGCGTGTCACCTATTTGAGCTGGGATGCTCTACCGCAGACGATCATTGCCGAACGTCCTGCGGCACCCCGTCTAGAGCCGATTAGCTACGAGGTACAGGAAGGTGATAACCCCTCTGTGATCGCCGCACGCTTCGACCTTCAGCCCAGCACGATCGTCTGGTCGAATAACGAGGTTGAGGAGAACCCTGACCTTCTTTCTGTCGGTCAGCTCCTCCTTATTCCGGCTGTGGATGGTATCCTTCACGTGGTGAAGGAAGGGGACACACTCTCCACCATCGCTGAGAAGTACGAGGTGGACCCATCGTCCATCGTGGGGTTCAAGGGTAACAAGCTGGATGATATAAACCAGGCGCTCGTCGCTGGCCAACTCCTCACTGTCCCGGGCGGTAAGAAGCCGTATGTCCCGCCACCGCCGCCACCACCGCCACCAGCCCCGGTTGCTGCTGCACCGCAACCGGCCCCAGCACCTGCACCGTCAACCTCGATATCGTCGTCGGCATCGACGTCGACGTCCTCTTCCACTAACTCCAACGCCTCGACTACGTCATCCTCGTCGACTACGTCGGGTACGAATGGCTCGGGTTCGCGCTATCAAGGTGCTGCAGGGTATTTTCTCTGGCCGGTCAGTGGTCGTATCACCACCCAGCCAAGCTCGTGGCACATGGCGCTCGATATTGCTAACCGGCTCGGGACGCCTGTTGTGGCCTCGGATGGTGGTCGAGTGGTCTTCGCGGGGTGGGATAATACTGGCTATGGCTACTCGGTCGTGATCGACCATGGCAACGGGTACCGTACCCGCTACGCGCACTTCTCTTACTACTATGTAAATTACGGCGATTACGTGAACCAAGGTGCTGTGATCGGTAAAGTGGGGTCGACCGGTCGCTCGACAGGACCCCACCTGCACTTTGAGGTCCTTAAGAACGGCTGGCGCGTCAATCCTTGGAACTACTTGCCATAATGTAGGAGCGATGGAATGCTAGAGCGCTCTCGCTCGTCGGGGGCGCTTTTTGTTTCCCCTTGTTACCGTCTCGTCATATAATCGCTCCACCATGGATATCTATTCCGTCTCCCGCGTGACAAGCTACCTGCGCGCCTTGCTTGAGAGCGACCCCCTGCTTTCCGACCTCTGGATTCGTGGGGAAATCTCCAACTGGGTTCGAGTACGCTCCGGGCACTGCTACTTCACATTGAAGGATGAGGAGGCGGAAATCCGATGCATCATGTGGCACAGCGCGGTGCAACTGCTCTCGGTGCTCCCTCGTGACGGGGATGAGGTCGTGGCAGCGGGCTATGTCTCGGTTTATCCCGAGCGCGGTCGGTACCAATTCTACGTCGCGGAGATGCAGCCGCTCGGCCTGGGTGCACTGTACAAGCGGTTCGAGGCACTGAAGGCTGCCCTGGCTATCGAGGGACTGTTTGATGAGGTACATAAGAGGCCACTTCCTACCTTTCCCCGTCGGATCGGCATTGTGACCTCGCCCACGGCAGCGGCCCTGCAGGATGTACTGAACGTCTTGCGCCGCCGCCATCCACTCGTGCACGTACTCCTGAGCCCAACCCTTGTACAGGGTAGCGACGCACCGGAGGGCATCGTCCGCGCCCTCCGTCGGTTTGAGCAGGCCTCGGTGGATCTTGTTATCGTGGCGCGCGGTGGTGGCTCAATAGAGGATCTATGGGCCTTCAATGAGGAGGTCGTAGCGCGCGCGATCCATGCCTGCTCGACGCCCATCATCTCTGGGGTAGGACACGAGATTGATTTCACCATCGCCGACCTCGTTGCTGACCGGCGTGCGCCGACGCCTAGTGCTGCCGCTGAGCTTGCCGTTCCCGATATTCGAGAGTGGCGCGATCGGCTCCATGACCGCATTGATGCGCTGGACGATGCCATGGACGAGCTCTTTCGCTCGCGTCGTCGCCAGGTGGCGCAGGAGGTGCGTGCCTTGGAGCGTAGCGCACCGGAGCGTCGCCTGCGGGAACAGCGACAAAACAGGGATTATCTCGCAGCCCGACTTGATCGTGCACTTACCAACTACCTAAAACTACAACGGAGCAATCTCGTTGGACTTCAAGGTCGCCTAGCAACTCTCGATCCCCGCGGCACCCTCGCCCGCGGCTATGCTGTCGTCGCCGACTGTAAGGGTCTCCTGCTACGGCACGCCGCCGACGTGGCGCCCGGCCAGCGAGTTCATGTCACACTGGAAGAGGGAGAATTCGAAGCCGTTGCGAACGCAGGAAGTACCCCTGGAGCATAACCCATGGAAGAAATGACATTCGAGGAGGCGTACGAGCAATTGGAGCAAGTGGTGGAGCGGCTAGAGGCTGGGGCTGCGACGCTGGAGGAGGCACTGCAACTCTATGAACGGGGGACGGCCCTCTCACAGCATTGTAGTATACTGCTGGAAAAGGCCGAACTCCGCGTCAGCCAGCTTCAAGATCGTGCCGATGGCGGGCTGGATGAGGAGCCATTCGAATGGGAGGCATAACCAAGTCGCTATCGCCTCTGGATTACGGATTACGTTTTGCGCCTTGCGTTCTATGTCCCAACTCTACTCTTCAAGCCTCCTTGCTCGATCGATGGCCGCAACGAGATCCGCTGCCTCCATCTGCTCGATGCGCATCTCACCGAGGATGGTTGGAAGTAGGGTGCGCAGCAGTTCTATGCGCTGCTCGTCAGAGAAACCGGACAGAAGTTGCACGAAGGCGTTGTTGACAATCTCCTTGGAGAACTCCAGCCGCTGTTGTGGCGTCATCTGGGATAGTACTGTCTCGATCGTACTATCCATGATCTCCTTCAAGTCTTCCGGTGTAAGCTGTTGGATGATCTCATTAGCGACGTTCTTGAAAAGACTGCGCATGAACTGTTTCTCCTAGCACGGATTGGAAGGGGTGTGGGACCTTTATTGTGGAAGATTGTAGCATGACGCTCAGGTACCGGAAATTGAGGGGGGTAGATTGCGCCCCTTTTACTTGTCTATATAATGCCGTTGTGAGAAACGGTATAAGTGGAGCGTAATGTTGCGCGCATTGATTACGGGAGCAAGTGGATTTGCGGGAAGCCACCTGGCGGATTTCTTGCTGCATCAGAAGGGTGTCGAGCTATGGGGAACGACGCGCAGTGGTCTAGGCGCCGCTTCTCACTTGACCGATCAGATGACGTTGCGCCCTGTGGAGCTGACCGATCCTGCTGCCGTACGGGACCTGCTGGCTGAATGCCGACCGAATCGGATCTATCACCTGGCCGCACAAGCTTTTGTGCCTGCTTCCTGGGAAGATCCCTGGCCGACACTTGAGAACAATACTCGTGCACAGCTCAACCTGTTGCAAGCTATGGTGGAGCTGGATCTCGACGGGCGTATTCTTTGTGTGGGGTCTATGGAGGTGTACGGCCAGATTCAGCCTGAGGATCTCCCTGTCGACGAGCAAACTCCCTTCCGTCCCGACAGTCCCTACGGCGTGAGCAAGGTAGCACAGGATATGCTGGCGAGCCAGTATTTCCGGAGTTACGGACTCTACACCGTTCGCGTGCGACCCTTTAACCACATTGGTCCTCGGCAGGACGATCGCTTTGTTGCGCCTGCTTTTGCCAAGCAGATAGCCGAGATTGAGCAGGGCGTGCGACTACCAGTTATCGAGGTAGGTAATCTGGAGGCACAGCGTGATTTTAGTGATGTGCGTGATGTGGTGCGAGCCTACTACCTTCTATTGGAGGAAGGAGACGCGGGCGAAGCCTATAATGTAGGCCGTGGTAGACCGCACAGCGTGCGCGAGCTGCTCGACCTGCTGCTGAGCTTCACCGATATTGATATTGACGTGCAGCAGGACCCGGCGCGTCTGCGCCCGTCCGACGTGCCGGTCTCCTATGCCGATATCTCGAAAATACATCAGGCCACCGGTTGGACGCCCCAGATCTCCTTCGCGCAAAGTCTTCGAAGCGTACTCGAAGATTGGCGAAAGAGAGTCGAACGGCCTGAAAATCGATCCCATAGCAGTTATTAAGCCGCCTCTAACACTATCGTATCTATTGCATGTTGCCTAAAGAGATGATGTAATCCGTATCACGTAAAACGTAAACGGCACACGCAAGCACGAATCACGCACCATGCAATATGTGTGCAGCGCATATGCAACATGCAACACGCAACACCCTTTAGACGTCACAGGAGAAGACATGGCAACCAACAAGACCGCCCTCATCACAGGTATCACCGGCCAGGATGGCTCTTACCTTGCAGAGTTTCTGTTGGAGAAGGAATACAACGTTGTCGGTATGGTGCGGCGCACCAGCACCGTTAACCTCGACCGTATCGAACATATTCAGAACCGGATTCATGTCGTGCAGGGCGATCTGGTCGATCTGTTATCGCTAGTGGATCTCATTCGGGAGTACAAACCAGACGAGGTGTACAACCTTGCGGCACAAAGCTTCGTCCCCACCTCCTGGCAGCAGCCGATTCTCACCGGGGAGGTCACAGCATTGGGCGTCACACGTATGCTCGACGCGATCCGCCTGGTCAACCCGGAGACCCGCTTCTATCAGGCCTCAAGCAGCGAGATGTTCGGCAAGGTGAGAGAGGTTCCCCAGACCGAGGACACCCCCTTCCACCCCCGCTCTCCCTACGGCGTCGCCAAAGTATATGGGCATTGGATCACCGTGAACTACCGTGAGAGCTACGACATGTTTGCTGTATCAGGCATTCTCTTTAACCATGGTAGCCCACGTCGCGGTCTGGAATTTGTTGAGCGAAAGATTTCTCATGGTGTTGCACGTATCAGCCTTGGTCTATCGCAGGAACTAAGACTGGGCAACCTCGACTCGCAACGGGATATGGGGTATGCTGGGGACTATGTGCGCGCGATGTGGATGATGCTCCAGCAGGATAGACCGGATGACTATGTCATCGCCACAGGTGAGACGCACACGATACGCCGTATCTGCGAGGTGGCGTTCAGCCACGTGGGGCTCGAGTGGGAGAAATATGTTGTCCAGGATCCAGCCTTCTACCGTCCGGCAGAGGTAGACCTGCTGGTGGGTGATGCTTCCAAAGCAGGCGAGGCGCTGGGTTGGGAGCCCACTGTCTCCTTTGAAGAACTGATTCAGATGATGGTGGATGCCGACATCAAACGCCTCGAGAGTGGCGAGCGCTTCCCCGATCTAAGCGAAGCCACAGCCGTTCGCGTGAAGAGATAGTGGCTAGTGGGCAGGGGCCTGTGTGGCTTACGGTTTTGGTAGGTGGGGAGTGCGGAGAGCGTGGAGCGGTGAGCGTTAAGATATGCTTCCGTATCCGCTTCACAAACCCCCTGTCTACCATCTACCGATCCTTCCACTGCTCACTAACGACTAGCCACTGTATTAAGAGGAGGACCTTATGGCACTACATGAGCTAGCCGGACAACCAGCGCCCCGCGATCTTCTAGTCAATGTTCCGAGACTCGTCTCTGCCTACTACACCCGAGAGCCGGATCCGGACAAGGTTGGACAGCGGGTCTCCTTTGGAACCTCCGGGCACCGAGGAAGCTCGCTGGAGAATAGCTTCAATGAGGAGCACATCCTGGCAGTCTGCCAGGCCATCGTAGAGTATCGACGGTCCGAGGGAATCACCGGGCCGCTGTACGTCGGGATGGATACCCATGCCCTCTCCGAGGCTGCATTTACGACAGCCCTAGAGGTCTTTGCCGCCAACGGTGTGGACGTCATGATCCAGAAGGGGCTTGGCTACACGCCCACGCCGGTCATCTCGCACGCGATTCTGACACACAATCAAGGAAGAAGTTCCGACCTGGCGGATGGCATTGTTATCACGCCCTCCCATAACCCTCCGGAGGATGGAGGCTTCAAGTATAACCCGCCAACGGGGGGTCCGGCAGGCACCGATACGACGAAGGTCATCGAGAAGCGCGCCAATGAGATCCTGGAAAGCGGCCTCCAGGTGGTGAAGCGTATCCCCTTCGATCAGGCGCTTGCCGCTGATACCACGCACGAGCATGACTATATAACGCCGTATGTGTCAAATTTGCACAATGTTGTCGACATGGAGGCGATAGCCTCGTCGGGGCTGAGAATCGGTGTGGACCCGATGGGAGGGGCTGGCGTAAACTATTGGGATCCGATTGCCGAGCACTACGGTCTCAACATGGAGGTAGTGAACCGCCGTGTGGATCCTACCTTCAGCTTCATGACAGTGGATAAAGATGGCAAGATCCGCATGGATTGTTCCTCTCCTTACGCGATGGCCAGCCTCATCGGTTTGAGGGGTGACTTCGATGTCGCATGGGGCAACGATCCCGATTACGATCGGCATGGCATCGTTACGCCGAGTGCTGGACTGATGAACCCCAACCACTACCTTGCCGTCGCCGTCTCGTACCTCTTCCAGAACCGCCCAGGGTGGAGCGAGGATGCCGCGGTAGGCAAGACGCTCGTATCAAGCTCGATGATCGATCGCGTGGCCAACAGTCTGGGACGGCGGCTCGTTGAGGTGCCGGTAGGCTTCAAGTGGTTCGTGGATGGCTTGATGGACGGTTCCCTTGGCTTCGGTGGGGAGGAGAGCGCGGGCGCCTCCTTCCTGCGCAAGGATGGTACGGTATGGACTACCGACAAGGATGGCATCATCATGGATCTGCTGGCTGCCGAGATCGCCGCTGTAACAGGGCGGGACCCAGGAGAACATTACCGGGCGCTGGAAGAGCAGTTCGGCAGTCCGATATATCGACGTGTGGATGCGCCTGCTACTCGCGACCAAAAGGAAGCACTCAAAGATCTCTCACCCGAGATGGTCGAGCGGAACTCACTGGCTGGGGAGGAAATCAAGGCCAAGCTCACCCGAGCTCCTGGCAACGACGCACCTATTGGCGGCCTGAAAGTCGTAACCGAAAATGGCTGGTTCGCCGCCCGCCCCTCAGGTACGGAAGATATCTACAAGATCTACGCAGAGAGCTTCAAGGGCGAGGGGCATCTGGAGCAGATTCTGGAAGAGGCGCAAGAGATCGTACACGATGCCTTTAAAGCGGCGGGTCTGTAGTGGATAGAGAATGGAGAATGGAGACTGGAGGTTGGAGATTGGAAAATGGAAATTGGAAAATGGAACGTCATTGAACACGTTTCCCCTTTCCCCTCTCCCCTTTCTCTTCTCCCTTCTCCCCTTTCCATTTTCCTTTAAAACAGACGTGTTGCTCGATGAAAGAGGGTGATTGGGTATGGGGAAGGAAATTCGCTTCGGAACGGATGGTTGGCGTGGGCGCATTGCTGATAATTACACCTTTGCGAATGTGCGACGGGTGGCACAGGGGTACGCCAGCTATCTCAAGGAGACAGGGGATGCCGATCGCGGGGTCGTGATCGGCTACGACCATCGCTTTCTAGGGGAGCACTTTGCCAATGTGGTTGCCGAGGTGATGGCGGGCAACGGCATCAAGGTGTTCCTGACGGCCGGAGCGATGCCGACCCCCGTAATTTCCTTCGCGATTCTCTGGAAGCATGCAGGTGGTGCCGTAAACATCACCGCCAGCCACAACCCGCCGGAGGACAACGGCTTCAAGATCCGGGCTGGTTATGGGGGTGCGGTCGCGCAGGAAAATCTGGCGGCGGTGGAAAAGAACATACCCGAGAGTATGGATGGCGTCACCTTGATGGGACTAGAGGAGGCGGAAGAGGCGGGGCTGGTGGAGTACATCGATCCCAGTGAGGCGTATATCCAG
>JALZCF010000202.1 GCA_030863245.1 Chloroflexota bacterium | reverse complement strand
CGAAC
This sequence comes from Chloroflexota bacterium, assembly GCA_030863245.1. GTDB lineage: Bacteria > Chloroflexota > Anaerolineae > Ardenticatenales > Ardenticatenaceae > JALZCF01. The sequence continues at coordinate 15,142 of JALZCF010000202.1, read as the reverse complement.
ACGGGTCGGCGAATACGCATGATGGCGTAACAGCACTACGTCAAATGGCGTAGGGCAAATAGGACAGATGGCGTAGGTGGGTTTGACAGGGTCGAAAAACAGGTTATACTGCCGCGCGGCCTAGCGCAAGATGGTGAATAGTAAACCATCCGAGCAAGGCCGCAAAAATCCCAACTTTCACAAAAGGAGGTGACTGTTTTGGAACTCGCACTGGTGAACCCCAAGGTACGGAAGCCCAGCCGTTCGACCCTCGTCCTGGCTTTCCTCTTCCTACTCTTGTTCTTCACCTTCCCCCTGATGAGCTCACTCGCCGAGGAGCCCGCTGCATCCGCCCCCCTCGACCCTGTTGCACAGACGAGGCACACCCTTCTATCACGGATAAACGAGATTCGTGCCTCCTACGGCCTGCACCCGTACGGGATGAACGAACGGCTCGTTCAAGCAGCCCAGGGCCACGTCGCGGACATGCGCGCCCGTGGTTATATGAGTCACTGGGGTTCAGACGGCTCCGGTTATTATGATCGCGTCTACCGCACAGGCTATGTCGCCGGTAAGGTCAACGAGGCGATCGGCTGGGGGTACAACATGGAGCGAATGCTCAACTGGTGGCTAAATTCCCGCGTCCATCGGCAGATACTGCTCAGCCCGCTCTACACCGAAATCGGGATCGGCTACCTGGGTAACCCCGAACGTCGGGGTGGCCACTGGTGGACCGTCAACGTCGCCACGCATCGGTAACTCCCCTCCTTACACGGAGTATCAACCACACAACGGGGCGTTCCACGGAACGCTCCGTTGCATTTTTGCCCTCCCAAGGAGCCCTCGTTGAGCCCATTAACCAGCATTCCTGCACAACTCCCTGCCATCGCCGTCGACATCGTCATCTTCACCCTTATCCAGGAGGAATTAAAAGTACTCCTGCTCCAGCGCATGCACCCGCCCTTCCAAGGTTACTGGGCACTGCCTGGCGGCTTTGTAGGGGTCGACGAATCCCTGGAGGAGGCGGCACGGCGCGTGTTGCGGGAGAAGGGCAAGGTGGATGATATCTATCTTGAGCAGCTCTACACCTTCGGCGACCCCGCTCGTGACCCGCGGGCCCGCATTGTCACCGTCGCCTACTTCGCTCTCGTCGGTGAGGACAAGCTAGACAAGCGAGGGCGTGCCGCGGGCCGAGTCGCCTGGCACTCCGCCTATGATCCCCCTCCCCTCGGCTTTGATCACCAGCAGATCGTCCGCTACGCCATCCAGCGCCTGCGCTACAAACTAGAGTACAGCGCCGTGGCATTCCAACTCTTGCCCGACACCTTCACCCTGACCGATCTCCAAAACGCCTACGAGCACATCCTTCGCGAGAAGCTAGACAAACGCAACTTCCGCCGCAAGGTCTTATCCACTGGCATCCTCGAAGAGACCGGCGACCTCCGCATCGGCGACCACAGACCCGCCAAACTCTACCGCTTCAGCGACGACGCCACCCTCGAAGGCCAAGCCCGCCGCCTCTTCCCATAACGCAGTGGTCACCACTGACCACTGCCGTTAAGGCGAGGGGTACGGAGAGGTCAATGTGGGCTGCACTGGCGGCGGATACCCCTCACTCGTCTCCGTAGGGGGGATGGGTGGAGGGGGCGCCGGGGTGGGGGATGGAGTAGCTGTGCTGATCTCTCGAGTCGGCAACGGTGCGGTATCCGTCGCAGGTGTCGCAGTTGCACCGGTAGGGGAAGTGGGGCTTGGTATCGTTGTCACAACTGCCTCCGTCGCTATTGGCCCGGAGGGGGTGGCTGTGATCAAAGCGGGCGGCGGTGCAGCGGTGGTGGCAAAGGGTGTCGCAGCGGCCCCCGGCTCGGGATAAGATTGCAAGGACGGCTCAGTAGCTTCCGGCGTGAGAGCAGGCAGGAAGGACGGTGCCGTGGGCCGCTCGGTCGGACCGGCCGGAATAATGATCGGTCCGCGTGGGGTGAACGTCGGCTCGCGTGGCCGCAGTGGCAGAGGAGTCTCCAAGGGTTGTGCGGCAGGTGCAACGGCTTGAAACGGGGCACTCTCGAGGCTCGATGCAACGAAGAGACCAAATCCAAACACCAGCAGCGCTGTCACAAAAGCCACCACTCCCAATATTACAACGACCAAACCATCTCGCTCTGGGGACACCAATATTCCATCCCACCCTTCTGTTCAAACAACCGCGGCATCATAGCACAAACGCATCCTACCGCAGAATCAAATCACCTTCTCCAAAATCAATCCCCACTCTCCAGTCTCTAATCATTCCGCACTCCGCACTCCGCACTTGAATCATTCCGCACTCCGCACTCCGCATTCCGCAATCCTACCTCTGCACCTTCGGCAAGTATCCAGCCTTCCGAAGCACGCCTACCACCGCTTCCAAGTGCTCGGCTGGAATGGCAACAGCGCGGGGGCCGAGAGGGCGCGAGAAGTACTGGGAGATGTTGGGTTGGCGCTGCAGATCACGAAGCAGGTGGACATCGTCTACTTCCAGTACAATCAGCTCTTCGAGCGTGATGCGTTCGTAGCCACCCGCCCAGCCCTGTAAGCGCTCCTTCACGCTTGCAGGCAGGAAGCCATTGGTCGCATGGTCCAGGAAACGGATCACGCGCTCTATCTCCGTCCCCTCCATCAATTCGGCGATGATACGATCCTTGTCCAATCTGTAGTCGCCGGGACCCTCCTCCAAGGGAACGGAGAGCCGTTCAAGGTGCAATCGCTCCCAATCATCTGCACTGGATGGCACGGTGATTGTGCCGTCGGCTGCGATAATGACCGGGGCACGTTCCGGCTGGGGGGGAAGATCGGCGGAACGGCCCAGCCAGCGCGAGCCGTACGGGGTGAGCTGAAAGGCAAAGGGCTGCCTGTCGCTCGGCGCGAGGTAGCCCAAGTCCACGATGCCCAGCCAGTGGAGCGGACCCGCGAAATAGTATCGAAGCAGCGTACCCTCTACCTGCTCCCAGTTCTCCCAGCCGTGCAGCAGTTGCCCCGTCTCGCCATGCCGGATGTACCATGAATTGTAATCTCCATCTGGCCGCTGGAAATCAGGATCCACCCGTTTGACCGCACGGACAAAGTCCACGACGCTAAACCACCCCTCTGATGGCACCTCCCGTAACCAACGTACCAGCGCAGCCCGTGCCCGCTGTGGATCATTATGCCATCCTGTGCGCGCTGGTCGTAGGGTCGGAATGCGCCAGAGGTCATTCCATGTCGGGTCATCCGTCCAAGCGCGTTGCAGGGAGAGGAGGCGGTGGGGACGGGGAAGCCGCAGCCATTTCCGGGCACGTAATGTGACCGGCTTCAACAGGCCGTCGCGCGTCTCCTCGATAAGGTTTAGGGCACGTAGCAGGTGCATGAGGAGTGCCAGTCGCTGCGTGTCCCGTTCGTGTTGCAGAGAGACTTCCGGCTCCGGCATCGTCAGCCGCTCGTTGATCCGATGTAACGCCTCGGGCGGGAGATAGCGCCCCTTCAGAGGATGGACGTTCTGCCGCTGGAGATCACTCAGCACGACAAACGCATCCTCAACCATCGCTAGCGCGCCTTCCCGCACCCCCGGCGGCACGCCATCCAACGGCGTGAGCTCGAAGGTGACGGGTGCCTGCACAACGGGGGGGAGTAGGTCAAGTACCTCTGGCGGTATGAAGAGAAGTTGGCCACGAAATTCTCCGCTGACCCCGAAGCCGATACAGATCAGGCCCAGGTAGAAGAGACGTTCTGTGGCAGAGACGGGCGACTCCCATGGGCGTGCGCGCTCCATCGCTCCCGCGCCAAGCTGTCGCAACTCGCCGCCAAGCGGGTCGCGCTGAAAGCGATGACTCGGCATCTGTCCGCCTGCCGCAATGAGGAAATCGAGCGCAGCGCGCGTCTCCTCATCCATCTCTTCCAGCAAGCGCGCGATCGTCTCCGGACGAGTGAGGTGCTCATAGAGCTGATCCACGAGCGCCTCCACACTCCTCTGCTCCACCTGGATTCCATGCCCTGCCGCAATGGCACGCAACAGAATCGCAGGGTGCTCCTCAAGACAACTTTTCAACGTCCTCTGTTTCATAACTCAACGTTTACTATGGCAACAGAATATATTACAGAGCCGAACACACGAAGCTAAACTTGCAGAACCTAAAACGCAAAAGATCCACGCACCACGCACCACGTGTGCGAAGCACATGCGCGTAGCGCACATGCAACATGCAATATGCAACATGCAACATGCAATATCACATCCTTAGTTCCACAGCTTCGGCTCTGCAACATATTAGAGACAGAGAAATAATACCACAATCTGAATGGAGCATTCAGCATTACAAGTGGCTGTGGTACAATCAGCGGAGAAGGAGGGCACTATGAATCGCAAACAGCAACGCATTTTCACTATTTTATCGGAGCGGTGGGAAGATTTGCAGGTGGTCTGGAAGCTCCTGTTGGATGATGAGGTAAACTTCAACCTGAAACTGATACCTCTCTTGGCTCTGCTCTATCTGCTCTCGCCCATTGACCTGATACCTGACCTGCTTCTTGGCCCAGGGCAATTGGACGATGTGGGATTGCTCCTAGCAGCACTTGCCCTGTTCATCCGTCTTGCACCAGCGCCGAGCGTGGCACGCGCACGGCGTGAACTGGGGCAGCATGAGGACGAGCTGGACGTTCGAGTGGTCCGGGAAGACGAGGAGAGATAATGTACCGGATTGGAGAGGTTGCTGCTCAGTTGGACCTTTCTCCTAGCACTGTTCGACGGTGGAGCGATCGGTTTAGCGATTGGTTGAGCGAGGAGGGGGGAAACCCGGACGTGCTCGACAGTGGGCGCCGTGCGGTGCGGATGTACTCCGATTCGGATATCGAGGTGCTTATTTCTATCCAGCAATTAAAAGAGAAGGGTATGACTGAGGATGAGATCGAAGCCCATCTTCGACCGGTCAGGGAGGAAGCTGGGAGCGAACTGGTTCCATTGCCATCTAGCGAGGGCGAGATTGTGCTCAGTACGGAGGCGGTAGAGGCGATGGAGATGCTCCAACAGGCCGTGGATGGCCAGAAGGCCATTATCAGTGTGCAGCGAGCACAGCGCGATCTCATCGATGCCCTTTTTAGCGACGCCCTGGCACTTCGAGATGAGAACAATCGCCTGCGTAAGCGACTTCGCATGATGGAAGAAGAGATGACGCGCATCAAAGAGAGTGATTGGAACCATCGCCTCTCCCTGGAAGAGCGGATGAATCAGTTGGAGCGTCAGGTAACAGAGAAAGAAAGTCGTTCATGGTGGCGACGTTTAATCGGACGATAACGGACTGGCTGTCGCGTTACAATACGCTTTTGCACGCGGTGGAGCGAGAATTATAATTCTCTAGTGAGCAGTAGTGAACAGCAGTGACCAGAAGGTAGCAGGAGGCAGCAGATGACGACAGATCCACGATGGGACGGACTGCTCGATACGCAGGAGGTAGCTCGTATCTTGGGTGTGCACGTGCAGACCGTTCGCCGTTACATCCGCTCGAAGCAGTTGCCCGCGATTCGGCTCACGCCCCGCCTCTACAAAGTGCGGCAGGTAGATCTCGAGCGTTTTCTGAAAGCACGGCATACCACTGCGACGGGATCGTCTGGGAGCGGAGCGTGATAGTAGGCCGGGCACGTGATCTCTGGACCATCTATCGGTTTCAGAATCAGGGGGTACGCTTAGATCTGAAGAGCGCGCTACTGCGCCCTTCATCGCCTATGTACCTAGCCACTGCACGGAGCTTGCCTGGCTTCGGTCTTTGGTCCGGACGCGTGCTGACGGTGACCGTGCGAGAGCAGGGGCACAGTGGTTTCGTGCAGGCTCGATGGCGTTCCAGTATGCCGGCCCTCGACCTCCTCTTCATTGCGCCCGCACTTGGCGCGCGCCGAGGCGCGACCTGGATCTGGCATCACCTCCTTCATGAGTTGGTGCGGAAGGGGGGTGAGCGGGATGTACAACGTCTCTTTGCCCATCTGCCAGAGCACCGTCACGCAGAGGTTGAGGTAATGCGTCAGGCAGGTTTTGCGATTTACGCGCAGGATCGTCTCTACTGCCTCAAACACCTACCCAACTCTTTGAATGGAACCGAGATTCTGTGGGAACCGCACGAGGCGGTAGATGACTGGGGCTTGAATCGGCTCTATCATGCATTGACCCCGCTTGTCGTCCAGCAGGCCGAGGGTGTATTACGTCGTAAATCATCGAATGATTATGGTGGATGGTGGGGAAGTAGCCGTCGAGGTTGTTACGTGCTGCGTGGCGAGAGTGTCGGAGAGGTGAGGGGGTATCTCCGGTTGACAAAGGGTGAGCACGGACATTGGCTCAAGCTTGTGCTTCATCCAGATCTTGCTCTGTCAAGCTTCCAATTACTGCAGCAGGCACTGCAATTGATAGCGGACTGGTCACCGCTCCCTGTCTATTGTGATGTGCGCGACTACGAAGGATTCATCACAGAGGGGCTGGATCGTTGTGGGTTTGAGCAGGTGATGACACGGGTGCTTCTGGTGCGGCACACAACCGCTAGCGTCCGCATCAAAGCGGCACGAAGGGTTCGCGCGCTCGAAGCATCGGCAGAGACAGCTCCGACACCCTTTTGAGAGATAACTGGTAACAAGGTTGATAGAACGAGGTGTTGCGTTGAGTACACACGAAGAAATCATTGATGACATTGATCTGCTTCTGACGATTCTGCCACCCCGGGTTCGTGATCGATTGAACGATGCGCGCGAGCGGGAGGAATTAGTTGAGGTGGTACTGGACCTGGGGCGTTTACCGGAGGCACGGTTCGTGGACCGCGAGATCACAATCGGTGACCAAGAGGTCACCCGCGATGACATCGACCACGTGGTGCAGCGTATCGGTGAATTCGGTGGCGATAACCGGGCCGGTATCGAGCGGACGTTACATCGTATCTCTGCGATCCGGAATCGGCGGGGTGAGGTGGTAGGGCTGACGTGTCGCGTCGGTCGTGCTGTCTTTGGCACGATCGACATAGTTCGAGATCTGATCGAGAGCGGGCAGAGCATCCTGCTACTCGGTAAGCCGGGGGTAGGCAAGACAACGCTCCTCCGGGAAACCGCCCGTGTCTTGGCAGAGAAAAAACGTGTTGTTATCGTTGATACATCAAATGAGATTGCCGGCGACGGTGATATCCCACATCCGGCTATTGGCCGTTCACGGCGCATGCAAGTACCGACGCCTGAGCTACAGCATGAGATCATGATCGAGGCGGTGGAGAACCATACGCCTCAGGTCATTGTCATCGATGAGATCGGCCGTGAGGAAGAGGCCGCCGCCGCGCGTACTATTGCCGAGCGAGGTGTGCAACTTGTCGGTACTGCACACGGTAACCAACTCGATAACTTGCTGATGAACCCGACCCTTTCCGATCTCGTCGGAGGCATCGCCAGCGTGACGCTCTCTGATGAGGAGGCTCGTCGCCGTGGAACTCAAAAGAGCGTGTTGGAGCGTAAGGCGCCGCCCACGTTTGATGTGGTCGTCGAGATTCAGGCTCGGGATACACTCAATGTTCACCATGATGTGGCTGCCGCGGTCGATGCTCTTCTACGTGGGCGTCCATTGAACGGGGAAGTGCGGTACCGGACAGCAGATGGCGAAATAGAGCGGCGCGAGCAAACCTTCACGGTAGGTGAGGCGCTCCAACGTGCGGCAGGGGTGGCGAGCACAGATGGCGATGGCCGACGTGGCCGCGGCCGTGCCCCGACTGAGCGACAGTCGCGTCAGGAACCTCCTATAAGCGCACCGACCGCAACCACCCGTGGCGCGGGTGCAGCGGATGTACGCGATAATCTTAGCGCGCTCAATATCTACCCGTATGGTGTCAGTCAAAATCGCCTTAAGCAGGCGGCACGTGCCTTGAACGTGCCGATAACAGTGGTGAGTGAGCTAAACGACGCGAAGGTGGTGTTGACCTTGCGTTCCTACTACCGTAAGCGTCCTCCGATCATCGCGGATGCGGAGCGGCGCGGCATCTCGGTGTACGTGCTCCGCTCGAATACCGTCTCACAGATGGAGAGTGCCCTCGTCGACATTTTTGGGTTAAACTCGCAAACGGACCCTTTTGAGGAAGCGCTGCGCGAAACTCGCGAGGCCATCGCCGAGGTTCGACGCGGCGCTAGCAGTGTGGAGTTGTCTCCCCAGAATGCGTACGTCCGCCGCCACCAACATGACCTGGCGCGTCAGTCGAACCTCCTGAGTCGCTCGAAGGGTAAGGAGCCAAATCGCCGCGTTCGCATCTACGCCAATAACGTTGCACCGTAGGGCAGATGGGTTGCCCGTACGCGAGCCGACCGGAAGGCGCGGTACCCGAGTGGGGCTGCGCCTTTTTGGGCTCTTTAGAATTAGAATTAGAGGCAGAACGGTGATCAAGGTGAGATATGAACAATGCTCGACCGAAAGCAGTGGGACTGGAGATTGATGTTCATTACATTTGAGGGGCCAGAGGGTGGCGGCAAGACGACGCAGATACGGATGCTGGCAGGTTGGTTGGTCGAGCAGGGATACGAGGTGGTGACTACCCGTGAGCCGGGGGGAACCCCGATCGGAAATCAGATCCGGAAGATAATCATGGGAATGGAAAACAAGACCCTGGTACCGGAAGCCGAGATCTTGCTTTTTAGTGCCTCGCGCGCTCAGCTCGTACAAGAGATCATCCGCCCGGCGCTCTCGTCTGGTTCTGTTGTCCTCTGTGATCGCTTCTACGATTCCACCCTGGCCTACCAAGGTTACGGGCATGGGCTCCCACTCGGGTCGCTGCGGAATATTACAGAGTTTGCTACCGGTTCCCTTAGACCGGATCTGACAATTCTTCTGGATATCGATGCCGAAGCAGGGCTACGACGGCGCCGTGCCGCTCTGGCCGAGGGTGCAGAGTGGAACCGCATGGACGACCATGCCCTGACCTTCCATCGCCGTGTCCGCGCCGGCTATCACATGCTTGCTGCTGCCGAGCCGGAGCGATGGCGCGTGATGGATGCCGCACGGCCACGGGAACAGGTACAAGAAGAAATTCGCCGCCACGTTCACAGAGCTTTAATCTAGCCAGTCATTGCCACCCATCGGAGGCGTGCCGAGACCCATGTCCGGCATGTCCGCTTCGATAGCTTCGGGATCTTCGCCCGCTTCGAGACGATCGACAACCTCGTTAAACTCGTCACCTAGATCCTCACCCATCTCTTCGCCCATCTTGCGCATCATACGCCCCAGCGAACGCGGATCATTCTCGTCAAAGTCACCCCACTCGGCGGGATCAGATAGCTTGTCTAGTCGTGCCTCTTCACTCGTAAGCACTGCCACCTTGCTAATCATCTTTTCCATGGTGGTGCCACAGTTAGGGCAAGCAGGTATGGAGGGATCACTCATCTTTTGCAGGCGACTTCCTCGTTTCCCACACGCTGGACATTGATACTCATAAATCGGCATACTACTCTCCTTCAACCTTCCTTGGTTCTATGCTATGATTGCTCTCGTATTATAACGAAATGGCGACAAATCGCATGTTTGGGAGGCGGTAGAAGCCATGACTGCCAATTTCTTGCACGTGGGCTTTAGTGGTTACGTCGATGCGAACAGTATCGTTGCGGTTCTAAGTCCCGACTCCGCCCCTGTCCGCCGCATGATTCGTGAGGCCGAGAGCCAGAACCGGGTCATCAACATGACGTATGGACGTAAGACTAAAGCGGTCATCGTCCATAGTAGCGGACACCTTTCGCTAGCGGCGCTACAACCCGAGACGATCATTAACCGATGGCGCAGTCAGAAGGCAGAAGCTACGAGTTAGTCCATGACAAGGAATGAGCAGGAACAGGCCGAGGAGATATACATCCGAACTGTCCACCCACTAGTTATCGTCATATCTGGTCCCTCCGGAGTTGGGAAGGACGCTGTCGTCAAGCGAATGCAGGAGCTGGCGCCTTCCTCGTTTCATTTTGTAGTAACGATGACCACACGCCCCATCCGCGAGGGCGAGGTGCACGGAGTGGACTACTTCTTCGTCACCGAGGCAGAATTCTCCGAGATGAGGGAAAGCGGAGAACTGCTGGAGCACGCGATCGTGTATGGGGATTACAAAGGCATCCCGAAACAGCAGGTACGAGAGGCGCTGACCAGTGGCAAGGATGTTATCATGCGCATTGATGTTCAAGGCGCGGCAACGATACGCCGCTTGGTGCCGGAGGCGGTTTTCATCTTTCTGACAGCAGAGAGTGAAGAGAAGTTGGTTGAACGGCTCAAACAGCGCAAGACAGAACAGTCGGAACAGCTCAAACGGCGTGTCGCGACAGCACGTGAGGAAATCAGACGCGTTTGTGAGTTTGACTACGTGGTTGTGAACCAGGATGGCCACTTGGATGAGGCGGTGGACCAGATATTATGTATCATCACTGCCGAGAAGAGCCGAGTGGAGCAGCGCAAGGTGACCCTCTAGTGCAGGACCGACCTCTTTCCGAGGAAGTTGTACCCGAATCGTCCCCCCGCACGTTTCCTCTTCCATTTCATGGCACCTGGTTGACGCATGTCATCCTGGCGATCAACATTGGTCTCTTCCTGATATTGACTTTCGTCTCCTTCCTGGTTACACCTCAAGGATTGTTGGAAGCCTTATTGGGGGGAGCAGATAGCCGAGTCCTACTTCTCTTTGGGGCGAAGTCGAACCTGTTGATCAAGCAGGGAGAGGTCTGGCGGCTACTTACGCCGATCTTCTTGCACATCGGGCTCGTGCACCTGCTCTTCAATCAGTATGCCCTTTCGATCTTCGGGAAGGAGCTTGAGAGCCTATTCGGCACGCCGCGTTTTGCTACGGTTTATTTTCTGGCGGGGCTTTTTGGGAGCGTGGCGAGCTTTGCCTTCACCGCTGCCATATCGGCGGGAGCCAGCGGGGCAATCTTCGGTATCATTGGGGCGCTGGCAGCTTTCTTTTTGCGTAACCGCGAGACGTTAGGTGAGATGGGCAGGCAACAACTACGGGGCCTCCTTGTGTTGATCGCCATCAACTTGTTCCTGGGTGTCTCCATACCCGGTATTGATAACTGGGGGCACGTGGGCGGATTGGTTTCGGGATTCTTGCTCGGGGCAATACTCGCGCCAACGTACACCCTTCGGCGAATCCCTGAACCACCCTTCGCACGTGTCGTCGAACGCCCCCCTGTGCTTCCAAACGCAATCGTCCTTCCGCTCGGTATCGTGCTACTACTTGCTGCAACCCTCCTCGCCGTCCCCCTAGCACCGCCGGGCTAACCCCCTTTACGTAGTTCATCCAACCAGCGGTGGCTCTTACCACGCTTCGTCATGGCTGATTCCCTCTACGCTGTTGTCGCGGTTGATATGAGCAGCCGGCAGAAGATCGGAATGTTGGCACGCATGGCTGCGGAAGCAAAGGAATTGGAGGGTCGTGTCGAAGAACATCCACTCCTGCGCGCCTACCACTATGCGGTTCCTCGCGAATTGTTGGAGCAACTCGTGCCGGGGCAGCTCCTCTGGGTTCCCTTTGGCTCCGAACAGCGGCAAGGGGTGCTCTTAGGGTTCGACGACAGGGCACCGGTTCCGCATGTTCGTCCCATCCAGGCCATTGCTCAGGCTGAACCCTTTCTCCAACCCTACGGGATCGACCTCGCGAGATGGATGAGCGAGCGCTACCTCGCGCCGCTCTGGGATACGCTCCTCCTGATGTTGCCACCTGGCGTGTTACAGAGCACGGAGCGGGTGCTGCGACGCACCCGCGAGGAGGTCATCCGCCCCCTCTCCAGTGATGCTCGCAGGGTCTTAGCCTGGATCGAGTCACAACAGGGAGAGAGCACCCTGCAGCTGGTGACGGAGGTGTTGGGAAGCGAGAAGCGCGCCCGCCATGCGGTGAGCGACCTGCTGCAGGCGGGGCTCCTGCGTGACGAGACGATTGCCAAGCCACCAGGCGTGCGTCCTCGCACCGAGCGCTTCGTCTCCCTTGTTGGCGATCCTAGGTTCCGGCAGGAGTGCTTCCGCACGCTCGGTCGCTCCTCCAAACAGGCCGATGTGATCGAGCGGCTCATCGAGCAGGGTGGCGAGATGGCGCTGAAAGCATTGCTCACGTCAACCGAAACAGACGAGCGTATCATCGCGCGGTTGGTCGAGAAGGGAATGGTTGAATGGGTGCCGGGAACATTTGTACAACGGGTGTGGCCGGAGGGCGCAGTCGATCTCTCTGAAGCACAGGAAGAGGCGCTGGCGTGGGTAGATAGTTGGCCTAACGATGAGCCTCTCCCTGTGCGTCTGATGCGCGAGGCAGGGGTGATGGCCGCCACGATTCGGGGATTGGAGGCAAGGGGTTGCTTGCGGGTAATAGAGCGTGAGCCAGAGCGCGTACGTCTTCTCCTTCCCACCTATCGTGTAAACACGGTGCTGGATGAGCTGCGAAGGAGCGAGAGCTACCGTAGGGTTGTTGACTTTCTCCAGCGGCAACCAATGGAAGTGACCGTCGGTGAGATTTACGAAGCGACGGGTGCAAAATGGTATCACCTCGAAACCCTGGCCGAGCGAGGGATCGTACGGATTGATTACAGAGAGGTGCTGCGAAACCCGCTGGCAGAGCGTATCTTCAAGCCGACCGAGCCGCCACCCTTCACTCCGGAACAGTCAGCGGTGTGGGCGGAACTGGAGCGTGTTCTCATACGGGAGCGTGACGCCGTCCAAGCCGGCGGAGTCTTCCTGCTGCATGGCATTACGGGCTCCGGTAAGACCGAGATCTACCTGCGCGCGGTAGCGGAGACATTGGCTCGTGGCAAGCAGGCCATCGTACTCGTGCCCGAGATCGCACTGACCCCGCAGACCATCGCCCGCTTCGGTTCTCGTTTCGGCGAACTGATCGCCCTCCAGCACTCGCAACTCTCTGAAGGGGAACGGTACGATGAGTGGCGTCGTCTACGGGATGGACAAGCACACATCGTGATCGGCTCTCGCTCTGCCATCTTCGCGCCTGTCCCCAATCTGGGTCTGATCGTCGTGGACGAGGAGCACGAGTGGACCTACAAGCAAGGACACCTGCCTGGCTATCGCTTCCCGCAGTATCATGTGCGCGACGTCGCTGAGAGGTTGGCAGAACTCACGGGAGCGATGGTAATCCTTGGTTCTGCTACCCCAGCATTGGAGAGCTACTATCGTGCCGAGCAGGGACGCTATCGCCTCCTTGAGATGGGACAGCGTGTGACTGCGCAGCTTGCCGGGGAGCGGAGTTCGGGCAGCGGGGAGCGGCGAGCGGGGAGCGGAACAGCTCGGGGTTCGGGGAGCGGGGAGCGGGAGGTAGGAGACGGCCGACAATCCACGACTGGTCTGTCGCCCGTGCAGGTTGTGGATATGCGGCAGGAACTAAGGGTAGGGAACACCTCGATCTTCTCAAGGGATCTGCAGGGTGCCATCCAGATTGCGCTCGCGGCGCGTCAGCAGGTAATTCTCTTTTTGAATAGACGTGGGACGCATTCCTTCGTCATGTGCCGCGATTGCGGGTGGGTACAGCAGTGCGCGCAGTGCGACGTACCAATGTCTTCCCACCGTGGCTTACCCTACCTGATCTGTCATCAATGTAACGCAGCGCAACCCATTCCTCAATACTGTCCCTCGTGCCTCAGCCCGCGTGTCAAGCACTTCGGCATCGGCACGCAGCAGGTAGAGGATGTGGCGCAGCGACAATTCCCGGAAGCGCGTATCCTGCGCTGGGATCGCGATACCGCCTGGCAGAAGGGTGCACACGAGCGCCTGCTCACTCGATTCGCCGCTGGGCAGGCGGATATCCTCGTCGGTACCCAGATGATCGCAAAGGGCCTCGATCTCCCGCTTGTCACGCTCGTCGGTGTTATCTCCGCCGATACCGCCCTGCACCTGCCCGACTTTCGCAGTGGCGAGCGAACCTTCCAACTTCTCACGCAGGTGGCAGGGCGTGCCGGGCGCAGTGCCTTAGGTGGGAAGGTTATCCTGCAAACCTACACCCCGCTTCACTATGCCATCCAGAGCGCGAGCCGTCACAACTTCCACGAGTTCTACCGCCAGGAGTTAGCCTTTCGCCGCGAACATGCTTACCCACCTTTTGTCCCTCTGGTCAAGCTTGTCTACAGCGATCCCTCCCCTCGTGCAGCGGAAGAGCGGGCAAAGGAGATGGCAGAGCGGCTCGGCACGCGCTGCGTGCAACTTGGCTTTCCTGGAACCGATGTCCTTGGCCCCGCTCCCTCCTTCTTCAGTCGCCTTCGTGGCAAATACCGCTGGCAAATCCTCGTGCGGGGCGTTCACGCGCGGGCACTCGTGCGTGAGGTGCCTGCCGGGATCGGTTGGGAGGTGGACGTCGATCCCGCCTCTGTGTTGTAGACCACGTTTCTCGCCAATCTTACAGTGGCATCCCCTTTGCTTTTTGTCTGCAGGCAAAGAAGCTAGAAGGATGGGATATGGAGATTGAGACACTTAGACCTGACCCCGAGGAATCGGCGAAAGAGGCGGGTCTGCGATACGTCAGTGACGATATGCCTGGCATTCAACGAAAGCGATGGGGGCGCGGGTTTACCTATATCGGACTGGATGGCGAGCACATCAAGGATGCGGAAGAGCGAGAGCGGCTGGAATCGCTCGCCATCCCGCCCGCCTGGACCGAGGTCTGGATTTGTTCCTACCCCAACGGTCACATCCTGGCAACCGGACGGGACGACAAGGGACGCAAGCAGTATATTTACCATCCAAAATGGCGTGAGGTGCGCGACGAAACGAAGTTCCATCGCATGATCGCGTTCGGTGAGGCGCTTCCTGGGCTGCGCGCACAGGTAGAAGAGGACATGAAGCGACCAGGTCTGCCACGCGAGAAGGTGATTGCTGCGGTCGTAAAACTGCTTGAGACGACGCTCATCCGAGTGGGCAACCGGGAGTACGCTAAGAACAATAAGCACTACGGGCTGACGACGATGCGCGATCGCCATGTCAAGATTTCTGGCGCCACGGTGCACTTCGAGTTCACAGGCAAGAGTGGCAAGGAAGTGGTGGTCGAAATTTCGGATCGGCGTCTGGCGAACGTCGTCAAGGCCAGCCGGGATGTGCCGGGGTACCATTTGTTCCAGTATATCGATGAAGAGGGCAACCGGCACGAGATTGGATCGGACGACGTAAATGAATACCTGCAGAGTGTGACAG
>JALZCF010000187.1 GCA_030863245.1 Chloroflexota bacterium | reverse complement strand
GTGGTATCATACCAGCCAGGAAGCCCAACTTCGTGAAGGACAGACCCAGCATGTTTGAGGACTATCCATACGTGCCTGAACAGCACGAGCCACTGATTCGCGTGTGGGATGGCCACGCCGCTGTCAGTCGCTACCTCTGGAGCACGCCAACCGATGTGACGATCGAGCATGCCATGAATTGGGAAGAGTTGGAGCCGCAGGCGGTCGCTGCCGTCCTGGCCCACGGTGGCACGCTCCAGCACGAGCGCACTTACCCCTGCCCACCCGATCTGGCAGCGCAGGGGTGGTGGCCCGAGGAGGCGCGGACGGCATGACCATTGCTTGCGTGCTACCCAGGCCGCCCACACCTGTAGTACTCGGGATAGCACGCGGTGGAGAAGAGGCCAAAATCAAGCAGTTATTAGCCATGCTGCAGGCAGCGTGCCTACTGCCAGCTAATTTAACCGGTTCATGAACCGGTTAAATTGCTCTTTCTAGTTGTTAGCCTTCTTCTGTACAACCTCTATCGCTTCGAGCATGGCGTAGTACAACGTACGTTCAATGATCGAAATTGCAGTCTCCTTCGGTTGCCCTTCAATCTTGTGATACACCTGCCGTGCGGCTCGCCCTGCAACCTCCAACAGTGCCCACTGGCTGCCATCCTCAATACGTTCTTCCATAAATGTGTTCCTCGTTGCTAGCTGTTGCCGGTAATCAGAATTCTGATTATCGGTGAGGTGCAACAGAGTCTCAGTTCGCCGGCGTCTGGTGCCGCTTGGCCGCCTGGAGGCGTGTGGTCGTTACCTGGGTCGCATAGACCGTGATGCCGGTGAAGCGCGGGTAGTGGACCGGATAGCCCTCGATGATCAGTTTATCCTCCGGGTTCTGCAGCGCCTCGGCCACGCGCTTCCACTGCTTCTGACTGACGAAAACCAGATAGTTGGTTGGTTGCGTGGGCGGTGCCGGCAGGCCCTTGGGCAGTGATGGTGGCGTTGTATTCTGCAGGGCCAGGATGATCACACCCTGGCGTTCGACGATCTCACCAGGCCGGCCGATAATAGTCACTTTCACGGTGCTTGCCTCTCCTGGATGGCTAATGGCTGCTGTGATAACCTCGTCTACCTGCTCCCATTGGAAGGGAGGAAGCTGTGGTGGAGTGAGCGTAGCGGGAGCTTTCGCACGCTGCTTGCGCTGCTGCCACGACGGGTACGGCCAGATGGCACGGCGCTCAGCGTCCGACACCTGATCGCGCACCAGACGGAAGAAGACTCCGCCAAGCGTGCGCTTACGACTGCCGTCGGGAAGGAGCATGCCGCCCTGAGCCTCGACCTCAAGCGCCTGTTCGACGAAGGCCTGCGTGCGCTCTGGCCCGATCGTATGCAGCATGCGCCGGATCTGACCGAGCGGTGTCGGTTGCGTTTCGCTGAGCTGGGCGGCGATCTGCCGCGTGAGCTGGTAGAAATTGTGCGCCTGGTCGTCCATACGAGACAGTATACCGTGAAGCATGAAGGCATAACCATAAAACGTCGACCCAACGCAGCCCAGCAGCGCCCGGCCTATATCGAGGCGACACGAGGTGCTGGCGGTGGAGTGGATTAAAGCTGACACTATTAAAAAAAAGGCCCCCCAAATATCCCAGTTGATGAGGGGCCAGGTGGTTCCTACACGAGACTGACTGGAATACTCTCGTGCCTGTGCAGCCGATGCGTGGCTGCGCTGGCTGGGGGCGGGCAACGCTAGCGGTGTCTGTTGATGCGCTGGTCGCTACGGGCGGCTGTCGCGCCCCAGAGCACCAGCGAATGGCCAGGACCCGGCTCGGAATAGGTGCACTGCCAGAGGCTGGCAACGGCAACGAGATCGTCGCCACCGGGACGGTAGAGCAGGATCAAGGGATTCGCGCCGGCGAACACGACGGGGCGTTTGACGTGCGGGTGGGGTGGAGCCATCATCATCACCTGCTGCGTATGCTGCTAATCCCGATTATTGGTAGCTGGACCTTGGCGGCGCGCTACATATCATCCAGAGTGCGAATATCATGCTTTCGCACTACCTTGGCTGATGCCCTATCCACTACAAGATAAATTCGTCGGCAGGAGCGCTCGCCTCGCCGCGGCGTTCAGGTCCTTGGGCGACGATCGGACAGAGACAATAGAAAGCCGATCACCAGAGTCAAAAGGAAGCCCCAGTTGATGAGATTGGCGGGACTGGCCGCCAGGGACACGAACGGCCTGTCGAGGTGGATCGTTGACAGCGCTTTTCGGCCGACCTGCTCGATCAACAGCAGGAGGTACATCAGCGGAATCATCGCCCGATAGCGAAGGAGCACGATAATCCCAAGGAGGCCCAATATGAAGATGCCAACGCCCCACGCTGCGAAAAGAAAGACGAGATGGGACGCAGCCTTGGGCGGAAATGTGCCAACGGGGACTTTGTCCACGGTTTCGAGAACCTGGCGGCTATTGCTAGTGCCCAGGAGCCCGGCGACGTTCGCGCCCTGCAGGAACTTCATGAGCACCAGCGGAACGAGGAGCCAGATCGCAAGAACATGGCCCTGATAGTCGTTGTCGATTTGCTTAGGGAACAGACGTGTGAGCATTGTCGACTCTCCTTGAGACTTGCGCCGGAATAGCGCTGTCGGTCTTCGAGTAATTGGACTGGCGGGGCTGGGCCCGTCACAGGATTCATAGTCCGCGCGCCGAGAGGATAAGGAAAAATTGAAATCGTATCTCGCTATTGATAACTCGACGTATCGATAGTTAGCTTTCTACGTAGACGCCTCTTCCAGAACAGTCTACCTGCCTGTGCTAGACAGGCAAATACCGTGCACTACTATCCTCTGGCCGAGCGTGCAAGTACCGGCCAGTCGTCGCTACGCTAGCATGTCCAAGCGTTTCCTTGACAAGGCTCACCGTCGCACCACGATCCAGCGCGTGGCTTGCATGGGCGTGGCGTAGCCAATGCGGAGACACGCCATCAGGAAGACCGGCTCGCTTAGCTGCCTGCTTGACGATACGCCACACCTGGACCGGCGAGAGCGCGGTTCCGCGTTTCGTCTGGAAGATGGGATCATCAGGACCAGCACCCTGAGGGTACCCGCCGCGTAAGCTGTCCAGTTCGCGCCACGTATCAGCCGACAGGAGCACCACGCGCGTCTTGCCACCCTTCCCGAACACCACAAGCTGACCGGCGTCGTCGCGCTCCTGGGCATCCCGCCAGCGAAGCGCGCACACCTCCGCCACTCTCAACCCCGCGCTATACAACACACGCAGCAGCGCATGGTTACGCCCGTCGGTTTCTAAGACGAGCATCCGCTGCACCGCGCTCTCGGTCAGGATGCGCTCTGCAAGCGTGTGCTTCTGAGACGGGAGGCGCAGCGCCGTTCCAATGTTGTAGACCAAATAGCCCGTTCCGTGGCCGAAGGTATACAACGACTTGAGCGCGGCCAAGGTTCGTGCCCTACTCGCTGACGAGAGCGCGCTCAGGCTGTCAGCAAACGCCTGGGCGTCGCCTAATGTTATCACACGCAACGGTTTGCCGACGAATGCGAGGAAGCTCCGCACGTCGCGCAGATACGCGCGTCGGGTGTGGTCCGGTCGGCCATGCAGCCATAAGCTAATGAGTTGGGCGTCAGAGGTTGCCTGCTCTGGCAGGTGCAACGCGGTGGGTATGGCCGTCATCGGTGCCGGTTCTACTCGTGCTAACTCGGTCATCGTACCCCTCTCGGTATGAAAGATAATGACCCTTATCTTTCATTATAAGTGCGCAAGGCTGACGCCCTACTGACTCGCCGGAATGCCTGCGGTGTCTAGAATCTCTTTGGTTGTGGTGAACTTGCGGCCACAGCCGCCGAGCACCTGTATACTGATTTGCCGTCGTGGAACGTTTGCCTTCGCCAAAATGATCATGTCGCGTTTCTGCGCCTCGGAGACGCCGGAGATATGGGAGACGCGTTGCAGGAGGGCATCAACCGGCATGGATCGGGCATCCTGGGAGATGTCTCCAGCGTTTCCAGGTGTTTCCACTGCGATCACCGGTGCTACGGCGCTCTGTACGCCATTCTCCTGAACATTGGGTGCAGCATCCAGCATAGGAACCGGCTCCGGCTCGGCAGAAGCCAGCACAGGGGCTTGCCTTATCGCTTCAATGGCGATCATAATGTCTGCATCATCACAGCGCAGCGCTTGGAACGGCTGCGGCT
>JALZCF010000165.1 GCA_030863245.1 Chloroflexota bacterium | reverse complement strand
AGCAAAAACAGCTTGCATCAATGCTCGCATCGGATGGCTACGGTTAGGCCGGCGCAGCTTGTAGAAAACCGCAAGCTCAGCTAGCCTTCGCATGTTGCTAGAGATGAGCGATCATGTAAATCTGGAGGCGCATCATGCAGCCTGTCTATCTTGCCGATCTCACGTGGCCCGATGTGGAGGCGTTGCTTGCAAGGGACAATCGACTGCTGCTGGTGACGGGGGCGACGGAGCAGCATGGGCGGCACCTGCCACTTGGCACGGATAATATCATCCCAATCTCCATCGCGGCGCGGCTCTCGGCGCAGAGCGGGGTCCCAATTGCCCCCGCGCTCAACTATGGGATGAGCGAGCATCATATGGCGTTCCCTGGGACCTTCACTCTCACGGAGGATACGCTCAAAGCGCTCTACCTTGAATTGCTCCAGAGCGCCTACCGTCAGGGGTGGCGGCGTATCTTCGTGCTGAATGGGCACGGTGGGAACCGGCAGGCTTGGGAGTGGACGGCGGCCCTGGCAACCAAGCTCAAGCAGGACCTGAAGATCTACCTCAGCCACTGGTGGAGCGAGGAGATCGTGCGCGACTTCGCGCGCGAGACGGTGGGGCGTACCGAGGGGCATGCAGGGCTGGAGGAGACCGCGGCCGTGCTCGTCACCCGGCCGCACCTCGTGCAGCTGGACAAGGCCGAAGGGCACGAGAATGTGTCGGAAGATGTATGGTCCCTGACTCCAGAGGAGCTCCGCGTGGCGCTACCGCTCGGCGCCATCGGCCAGAACCCCGCAGAGGCAACGGCAGACTTTGGCGCCCAGATGATCGACCTGCTGGTGCGAGAGTATCTAGCCCTGTTGGAGGGAGATTGGGAGTAGATCCACCTCTTCTGGTCTGTGACAAACAAAAGCAGTAATTCTCTAAGCTCCCACAGCTCCCACAGTTCCCACAGCTCCCATCCCAGTTAGGCGATCATTTCCTCTCCCTCCGGCGAGAGCCAAGTTCGGTACCCGCGGCCACGTTCCTTCTTTAAGTAGAGATGACCCTCCAGTGCCATCGCCTCCAGCCGGTCATGAACCTCCTCCAGCGGCAGGCCAAGCCGATCCGCAATCAGCACATCTTCCGCCTCGCCTACTCCCGAAGCCCCCTGAAGATCCGCAATCACCCGAAGAAAATCATGAACGTCCCGATCCTCTGCCATCCGTGTCCCTTTTCTATGTTATACCAGTCGTGCCATGAAACACCATAAAGGTTCGTAGTAAACACTTTAGTGTTCGCGAGGCGGACGAACACTAAAGTGCCTACTACGAACCTTTCTCAGCCTGTCTGAGAGGCTTTATACCACAATTGGTATCAGAACGTTAAGACATCCTCCATCGCTCGCCGAATTCGCTCCACCGAGGGTACGATCTCATCCATCAGCTGCTTGTTGTAGGGGACGGGGCAATCCGCACCCGTGACGCGCTGCAGCGGCGCGTCGAGGTACAGGAAGGCGTCATCCGCGATGGCGGCGATGATGTCCCCACTGAAGCTCGCCGTGCCGCAATCCTCGTGGACGACGAGGCAGCGTGCCGTCCTTTTTACCGATTCGAGCACGCTGTCCCGATCCCAGGGAACGATGGTGCGCAGGTCGATGATCTCCACCTCGCCGGGGAAGGCCTCCGCTGCTTCGATACAATGATATACCATCGAGCCCCAGGTGACGACGGTGAGGTCGCTGCCTTCTTGAACGATGGCGGCCTGGCCGAAGGGAAGCGCGTAGTCGTCGCCGGGGTAGGGGCGACGGGCGACGATGTTGTCTAGCAGGTTGCGATGTTCGAGGAAGAAGGTGGGGTCGTTGCCGCGCAGGGCGCTACGCAGCAGGCCGACGGCATCCTCCGCGTTCGAGGGCATCGCGATGCGCCAGCCCGGCTTGTGGGCCAGGACCGACTCGTCCGATACGGAGTGCCAGGGGTCGCCCACTTTCTTCGAGAAGCCGACCGGGATGCGCACGACCATCGGGGCGGCGAAGTGGTTGGCGGTGCGCCAGCGGATCGTGCCGATATCGTTCGTCTGCTCCGTTGCCGGGTCGAGGTACTTGCGGAACTGGATCTCCGGCACGGGCAGCAATCCTGCGATGGCCATGCCGACGGAGCGGCCGATGATCCCCTCCTCGTTGAGCGAGGTGTCGAAGACCCGCTCCTCGCCGAACTCGGCCTGGAGACCCCGCGTGGCAGCGTGCACGCCCCCCTTCAGCCCGACGTCCTCGCCAAAAACCAGCATGCGTGGATTCACCTGCATCTCTGCCTGGAGCGTTTGGCGGATGGCATCCACCATGTTGATACGAACCGGCTTGTCCGCCTGCGGCTCTGGGCTGCCTGCCTCCGGCAATGCCCCCTCTGGCGCCAGGCCGCCCTGCTCCTGCAGCGCTCCTTCAAAGAAAACGTGCGTCTTGGCACTACTCAGTTCCGGCTCCGCCATCTCGCGCAATCGATCGCGCGCCTGCGCGACCCTGCGTCTCGCCTCCGCCTCCAGGGAGTCCCACTCTTCCTCTGGCATCCGGTCCGGCACGAGAAAGTCACGCAGTTTCTTCTTGGGGTCACGGGCGCGCTCGGCCGCCCGCTCCTCCTCGCTCTTGTAGGCCTGATTGTCCACACTGGAGTGGCCGGGCAGACGGGGCACACTCAGGCGGAGTAGCACGGGGCCCTGGCCCTCGCGCAGCTCGGCGATCGCGAGGGCGATGTTGGCGCCCGCATCCGCCGGATCGGTCCCATCCCCATCCAGAATGGTCAGGTTCTTGAAGGAGGCGAGGTTCTCCGCGATGTTGCGGCCGGGCGTCTGCAGGTCGCTCGTCACGGAGATCGCGTACCGGTTGTCCTCGATAAAGAAGAGCATCGGCAATTTCAGCGTCGTGGCGATGGTGAGCCCGGACCAGAAGCCATTGGTCGCCACCGAGCCCTCCCCGCCCGTCGCCACTGCGATGGCCCCCTGCCACCCCTCCTCTCGCAGCACGTCGCGGCGGTAGCAGATGCTCTGCGCCCAGCCTGCTGCAGGCGTATATTGGGTCCCCACATCTCCCGACATGGGCAGCACCGTTGGACCCCCGGTGGTGGGGCGGTTGTAGACAACGCCCACGTCCCGTCCCTTGGAAAGGCTCGTCGCCCGCGCCGCGCCCCCCGCCAGCGCCTCCTCCGGCGTCAACCCTATCGTAAGCATGAAGGGACGGGAGCGATAATAGGCGGCTACCCCATCATGTGGGTGCTCCAGCGACAGGCCCAGGAGGATCTGCGCCAGCTCATGCCCCCCGGCCGAGAATTGGTAGATAACCTCCCCAGACGGCAACAATTCATTCTCTTCAATATCATCCAACGCGCGCGAGATAAGCAGCAAGCGCGCCACCTGCGTCCAATCGTATTGCGGTATCACAATGTTAGCTTCCTTCGTTGCAAGCAGAAATCAGTGATCAGTGAACAGAGAGTGGAGAGTGGAGAGTAGGGAGTGCGGAATGCGGAATGCGGAATGCGGAGTGCGCAATGGACTTCACGGAATAGCCACACACATACCATCCCTGCTCCCCGCTCCCAAGTCGTTTCTTCATCCTTCATCCTTCATCCTTCATCCTTCATCCTTTCCATTCCGCTCCCCGCTCCCCGCTCCCCTTTCCTTTTTCCATTCTCCATTTTCCCCTATTCTAGTAGGGCACAACGATTTGACCAAGGTGCTGGTGTCGTAGAGGGAGGTAGAGATGGGGACCGTTATTCGGGACGGGACGATTGTGACGGCGGCGGGCTCCTATGCGGCGGATGTGAGGATCGAGGGGGAGCGGGTCGCTGCGATTGGGCAGGGGTTGGAGGCGGCGGAAGGGGATGAGGTGGTCGATGCGACGGGGTATCTGTTGCTACCCGGGGGTATTGACGTGCACACCCATCTGGACATGCCTATCGCGCCGGATTGTGCGACCTGTGATGATTTTTACACGGGCCATCGGGCGGCGGCCTTTGGCGGGACGACGACGCATATTGATTTCGCGAACCAGGTGAGAGGCGAGTCGCTGCGGGAGACGTTGGATAAGTGGGAGGCGCGGGCCGAGGGGAGGGCGGTGATCGATTATGGCTTTCATGTGACGATTCTCGACCCCACGCCCGCGGTGATGGAGGAGATGGCGTGCTTGCCCGAGTGGGGGGTGAACTCGATCAAGCTGTTCCTCGCCTACAAGGCACGGGACATGATGCTCGACAACGAGGCCTTTTTCCGTCTCTGCCGGCAGGCGCGCGAGGTCGGGCTGCTGCCGCTGGTGCACGCGGAGACGGGCGAGATCGTGGATCTGCTGGAGCGGGAGGCGATTGCGGCCGGCCGGACGGAGCCGCGCTGGCACGCGGTCGTCCATCCTGCCCTAGCGGAGGCGGAGGCGACGAACCGGGCTATCGCGCTGGCGAGGATGGCGGGCAGCGCGCTGTACGTGGTCCATGTGACCTGCGAGGGGGCGGTGGAGGCGATCCGGCGCGCCCGGGCGGAAGGGGGGCCCATCTATGGGGAGACCTGCCCCCAGTACCTTTTCTTCACCGCCGACGATCTCGACCGGCCCGGCTTCGAGGGCGCCAAGTATGTCTGCTCGCCGCCCCTGCGCACGGAGGCGGATCAGGTCGCGCTCTGGAGCGCGCTCGCGGACGACACCCTGCAGGCTATCAGCACCGACCATGCCCCCTTTCGCTTTGCGGACCAGAAGCAGCGGGGCCTGGAGCGCTTCGACCAGATCCCGAACGGCGTGCCGGCCATCGAGCACCGGCTGACCCTGCTCTGGCACTTTGGCGTCAACCAGGGCCGGCTCACGCCCGAGCGCTTCGTCGCCCTCACCGCCACCAACCCCGCGCGCCTCTTCGGCCTCCACCCACGCAAGGGCGCGCTGCTGCCGGGCGCCGACGCCGACATCCTCCTCTGGGATCCGGAGATGCCCTGGACGATCAGCGCCGAGACCCACCAGATGGCAGTGGACTACGACCTCTGGGAAGGAGTGTCCGGCCACGGTCGCCCGGTCAAGGTGTGGCGGCGCGGGACGCTCTTAGTGGACGGCGATCAGTGGCTAGGGGAAGCGGGCAGCGGCAAGCTGGTGGAGCGGCGAGCGGGGAGCGGCACGGTGTAGGGGCAATACCTTTCAAAGAAGCCAAAAAGCCTCTGCTGTGGCAAGCTAACGGTGAATCAAACCAAGGGGATAATATCAAAGGCTCCGGCATTTTGCCGGAGCCTTTGATTCAAGTTCTGGTGACAAATCAGATGATTCTTCCTCACGCTCCTAGTCAGTCAAACCTTCATCGTCATCGCCGGTCAGACCTTCCTCGTTGTCACCAGTCAAGCCTTCCTCATCGTCTTGACCCGTTAGGCCCTGCTCGTCATCATCGCCGAGTAGGCCTTCATTGTCATCGCCGGTCAGACCTTCCTCATCATCACCGACTAGGCCTTCATTGTCATCGCCAGTCAAGCCTTCCCCGTCGTCACCAGTCAAGCCTTGCTCGTCATCATCACCGAGTAGGCCTTCCGCGTCGTCAGTCCCGGCAGCCCCCACATCGCCCGGACGGGCTGTAATGACGGAGCGACCTTCGAATTCGTCAGAGATCCGCCGGTTCAGGCTAACGCCGAACTCCTCTTCGAACTGCTCAGCGTTAAAGGTGCGCGGCTCGCCCGTGACACGCAGGCGCGTGCCAGGTCGCACAACATCGGGCCCAAACCCGCGCTCACTTGTGCTCAGAACCAGGACTTCGTTGTCCCCTTCCCCGATCGTGAAGCCGCCACGCCCAAAGCGGCGACCCACCTGATCCTCGACGGTCACGTCCTGGCCGGTAAATCGATCAGGATCGGTTGCTACATCGGCCAGCGGAGTAACTCCCTCAGCCTGACCAACCTGCGCTTGGTCATCTGTGGTACGAATCACTCCACAGGCCACAATCTGACTGCGAGCGCTTCGACCTCGATGAACCACAATCGCCGCGCCATCCTCGTCAGTCAGTTGCGAGGTGTCAAAACCGCGCGTGACATTAAAGAACTCGTTGCCTGTGCCAACCTCGGTCTCGGCGCCGACTTGGCCCGTGCGGCCGACATCGTCGCCAGTCAGGCCGCCATCCTCGTCGTCACCAAGTAGGCCCTCGTCGTCGCCAGTCAGACCGTCATCGTCGTCACCCAGGGCACCAGTTTCTTCCTCATCCTGGCCCGTTAGCTC
>JALZCF010000163.1 GCA_030863245.1 Chloroflexota bacterium | reverse complement strand
CAAACGGGGTGCGCGTCGCCGCATGCCAGGGTTGGCTCTCGTCCACATGCATGAGGGGTAAGGGACGTAGGTGGTTGCGGATGAAGTCGCGAGCCGCAATGACCTCATCATAGGTCACGCCCAGCTCTGCAGCGATGGCGTAGTACTTCCGCTTCCCCAGCGCCTCGAGATGGGAGGTTACAATCGGCCGCACGATCGCGGGTGCCTCGCCGAGTGCCTCCCAGCGGCACAGCTGCAGTTCCAGACACTCCTGTACCGAGCGAGCGCCCACCCCAGCAGGTCCGCTCTGCTGCAGCAGAGTAAGGACCCACTCGACACGCTCCGCCTCGACCCCCAGCGCCTCCGCTACCTCCGCAACGACAGTCGTGGCCAGAAAACCTCTCTCGTCGAGGCTACCGCAGAGATAGTCGACGATCTCGTAATCCTCCGTCGGCACGCTGAGATAGAGCTCGCAGCGCAGTACCTCGCTCAAGCTAGGGTTAGCCGCAATCCAGGTGAGCGAGCGCTCCTCATCCGGGTCCTCCTGGCTCGGGACAACCGGTTGCCAGTCGTCGTCGCCCAAGCCGTGGCAGCGCGGGCAGATCGCCGCGATCAGTCGCTCGCCACAGCGCACACAGCGGTCGCCCTGCTCCACCAATTCCAGCGCCGGGTTCTCCGATAATTCCTGCTGGATCGCCTGCTCCAAACCATAGGTGGAGAGAACGAGCAGCTGAGTGAACGCAATAAGCGTCGGAGACACCCGCTGCTCCTGCCGCTGTTCCGGCGTCTGCACCTGTTCAAAGTACATTTCCATAATTAGTTGCCCCCGCGTGAATCCCCGTCGTTCCACTTATCATGTTTGCAGCAAGGGGCGGTCAAGCACCCCACCCACCCGCTTCTGATCTATTGTAAGGGAACAGGAGAACGAATCGTAGAGACAGGAGTACTCTGTTAATAGGTACAAATATACTCAATCACACGGCCACCCCACCTAACGACCCAGGTGCGGCTGAGTTGTCACCGCCGCACGAATAGCCTGATGCGATGGTAGGGCTGCACCCAACAGTATTCTTGTACTGATTTTTGGGTATCCACGTACTCACTTTCGAAAGAAACCCGAAATATCGCGACTCGAGGCACGAAAATCGCTCGCTCTATAATGCTTACTTTTTACCCTCGATAGAACGGACCATCGCAGACTTTTTCAAGGAGGTGAGTATGCCGCGTCCGCCACCCTCTTAAGCGCCATAGCCACACCGGCTTGTTTTCAGGATGTCCACCAACCCTTCTAGGCAGTCCATCCGGAAACGAAGGTGCCTTGAGATTACACCAGTATAAGAGTGGAGGATCTCCTTCACTTTAACCGATAACAGGAGGTTTCAGATGCGTAACAGGATAGTTGTCGTCTTTGCAGCAGTATTCGTTCTACTCGCTGCACAACTCGCCCTCGCAAACTGGGGCGAGACACCAGTGGCGCTGGTGGCTGACGCGGAGCAGGTATATGCCCAGCAGGCGACGCCAACGCCGACTGAGGAGGCGGAGGAGGAAGAGGAAGAGGAGGCCGAGGCAACGCCGGCAGCGCCCGGGGATATCACCCGATCGCAACTAGAGGTGCCGCCGGTAGCTACGCCGGGTGGTACCTTACCCGACGCGCCGGAGATCGAGCTAGTGCAGGTCGCGACAGGGTTTGTGGACCCGGTCGCCGTGGTCAGCCCGCCGGATGACACCGGACGGCTCTTTGTGGTGGAGCGGACGGGGCTCATCACGATCATCGACGAAGATGGGACGGTATTGGACGAGCCATTCCTGGATATCACGGGCGATACCTTGAGCGCCTTCCTGGAGCAGGGGCTCTACGATATAGCCTTCCACCCAGACTTCGCGGAGAATGGCCGCTTCTACATCCACTTCGCGGAACTCTTGCGCAACGGCGACTCGATGATAGTCGAGTATCAGGTGTCCGAGGATAACCCGAACCAGGCGGACCCGGAGAGTGCGAATGCCATCTTGCAGATCGACCAGCCGTGGGCCAACCACAACGGCGGTGAGATCGAGTTCGGTCCCGATGGCTACCTCTACATCGGTAGTGGCGATGGCGGCTGGGAGGGCGACCCCCTCGAGGCAGGTCAGGACCTCAGCACCCTCCTCGGCAAGGTCTTGCGTATCGACGTCGACGCGCAGGCTGGCGCCCTGCCCTACGGCATCCCGGAAGACAACCCCTTCCTGCAGGATCTCCAGCTGGTAGAACTCTTCGGCATCCCCGAGATTGAGTTTGCCCAGATCCACACGCTAGCCCGTCCCGAGATCTGGCACTACGGCCTGCGCCAGCCTTACACGTTCAGCTTCGACCCCGAAACCGGTGACCTCTGGCTGCCGGACGTCGGTCAGAACCATTGGGAAGAGATCAACTTCCACCCCGCTGGTAGTGAGGGCGGCGTCAACTATGGCTGGGACTTCCTGATGGGCTCCCACTGCTTCCCCATCGAGGAGGAAGCCTGCCCCAACGTCGGCGTCCTACCAGTCGCCGAGTATAGCCACGAGAACGGCGACTGTGCTGTCATCGACATTGGTGTCTCACGTCAGGCGTTCGAGGAACTGGAAGGTCTCTACTTCGCGAGTGACTTCTGCTCCGGCCGCATCTGGGGCATCGCACAGGCACCCGAGGCCGCCGAGGGCGAGGCACAGTGGATCATGCAGGAGCTGCTCGACACCCAGTTGCAGGTTACCGGCTCCGGCCAGGACCAGCAGGGCGAGCTCTACGTGACCTCCTGCAACGGCTGCGCCTACGGTAGACCGCCGCAACCGAACGGTGCCGTCTGGCGC
>JALZCF010000150.1 GCA_030863245.1 Chloroflexota bacterium | reverse complement strand
GAGCGGTGCTGCGTCTCGTAAATGCGCGGGTCGGTGACGGCACGGAAATGCTTGTGATCTGGTGCATAGTCCACGGTGTACTGCGCGAGCAACGTCTCATTGAATGCGACGGTTACCTGCTCGCCATACAGCCACACAACCACATTGCGCCTTGCCAGCCCTGGCTCACCATACAGTCGGTAGTGTCGGAAACGCACGTAGCCTAGTGTATCTAAGCGTCGCTGAAACCGGGTCGCATAGAAGGCATAGTGCAGTTCCTCGGGCGCCCACATATGTCCTCTTACCCACTCCAATACCTCCGCCGGACTTTCGCGGCCATCGTCACGGAAGCGGTGCGCCCAGTGCACTTGATAGTTATAGTCGCCACACCACTGTTTGTGCACCGCCTGTAATTCAACCCAGGTGGTTGCTTGGAGAAAGTCATGGTCGGCCATGCGTGCTTGAATACTGAAGGCGGTCTCGATATAACTTTGCCACGACTGGCGTTTCTCAATCTGGAGCTTAGTGATACCTAGACGGCGGTAAATCTCCATGGCCTGCTTCGCACGAAACACGCTTCCGCCATCACTAACCAATCCATCCGGACTACCATGCTCATTAATCGCTGCAAATAACACGATGAGGTACGCCGTCAGATCCTGGGTCCGGGAGATGGCGCTAGCGAGAATGGCACGGCTATAGTTCTCCAAAATTGAGATGCAGTAGACATTGCCGCCACCTAATGTATGATCCAAGTACCGGATGTCGACCGTCCAGTACTGGTGGCGATAGGTTGCCCGAAATGGCATCGGCTTCTTTTCGCGTGGGGACGGGTCTGAGTGGGGCTGGTCATAGAGGCGACGGTTGAGCGCCAGCAAGCGACCACAGGTGCGGGGACTGAGCCGGATGCCGAGTTGTCGAAGTTTGGCATGTACGCGCCAGGCGCCGATCTTCTTGTTATGACTAAGCCTCCGCACCTCCGCCATAACCCTGAAGGTTACCTTCCGATGCGGGCGTTTCGGGGCACTTGACTTATTCGGTAGCCCACGAACACTCTCCTCGATCCAGCGCTTGAGGGTTGTATGGATGGTCTGACGACTGGTCTGGAGGTACGCAGCGATAGACTTGGCGTTCCAGCCTTCCGCATGTAAGCGAATAATTGCTACGCGCCGGGTGGCCGGGTCTTCCATCTCGTGAAACAGGGGATACCGTCGGGTCACGTGTGCGGGACGTGGGGTTTCGGCTAGCACACGTTTGATCGTTTGGAGGTTGGGGCGGCGCCCAAACCGCACATAGCAGATGGTGGCAATCTCGCGGAGATGTAGGGGGGGATATTCTGCCTTCAGCGCAACGATCGTATCGCGCATCGCAGGTGGAAGCCGAGACATCGGGGATGCCGGTGGGGAAGCGAACACACCAGCCATGCCCCGCTCAAGGAACCGCTTGGCATGCCGCGACAATGTTCGCTCGGCTGTGCGCGTCTCACGCGCACGCTCAGCAGCAGGCTGCCCAAAGAGCACCACCGGGCGAATCAGTTCATAGGCCCGTTGTTCTGGCGAGGTGAACAGGAGTTCTAGCTGCGCCCACTGTTCCGTTGGTGCAATCCGGTGACGTTTCGACTTTGGCATATACGGCACATTAGGACGGTTCATTCGCCGAATGGGCTGCGCTCAAACAGAATAAACACGGTCAGGTGTGACGACGATCGAGCGGCAGATGATCCAGTTGTCCCATTGCTCGCTCGATCGCTGCCTGGCTTATCCAAGTACACTTCGAAAGACAAGGTAATACACTAATCCAGTGATGGCACTGCCGGCCAATGTAAGGAGCATGTCGATCTTGTAACGAAATATCGCGATGAATGCACCGACCGCAATGATCAGGGCAGCGAGATCGATGGTCTGCCAGTCTGGTATCAGCAACCGTATACCTGGTAGATGTACTTCATGAACGATTTCAAAAATCGTATGGATCGAGAACCACACTGCCAAATTGAGAATCACGCCCACGACGGCAGCCGTAATCGCGGACAGCATGGTAGTCAGCGAGGTTTGTCCTCGCAGATGCTCAATATATGGTGCACCCAGAAAAATCCAAAGAAAGCACGGCACAAATGTAACCCACGTGACTAAGATCGAGCCAAGCACACCAGCGACCATGGGATCAAGCGTGCCAGGATTGCGATACGCACCCATAAACCCAACAAACTGGACCACCTGGATCAGCGGACCAGGTGTTGTCTCAGCCATGCCAAGCCCGTCCAACATTTCACCAGGCTGTAACCACCCGTACGTCCCGACCGCCTGTTGTGCAATATAGGCCAATACTGCGTAGGCACCGCCAAATGTCACCACCGCCGCCTGGCTGAAAAACAAACCTTCCACGACAAACACATGTGTTGTACCGAGCGTTGTGATTAAAAGGATAAGTGGGCCGAACCACAGCGCAAGACAGATCGTAGCTACTTGGAGTGAGCGCATCAACGATGGTCGCGTCGATCCGACTGCAGTATCCGCGATGGCAATGTCATCAGTCGTGTTAGACGTATGGCCTGCTGATCCATGCCCCTTAATCACCAAGAATTTCTCTGTCCAGAGCTTGCCGCCGATGTAGCCGAGCAAACCAGCGCCAAGCACAATGAGAGGAAATGGAATATTAAGGAAGAAAATCGCCACAAACGCCGCTGCTGCAATCGCGATCATGACGTTGTTTTTGAGCGCCCGCTGCCCGATCTTGAACACCGCATGCACCACGACTGCCATTACGGCCGGCTTTAGGCCAAAAAAGATCGCCTGGACGACACTGACGTCTTGAAAGCCAGCATAGAGGATGCTCAAGCCGAGGATGGCCACAAATCCGGGCAACACAAATAACACACCAGCGATCATGCCGCCAATTGCCTTGTGCAACAGCCAGCCAATATAGATCGCCAGTTGCTGGGCTTCGGGACCAGGCAGCAACATGCAATAGTTGAGCGCATGCAGAAAGCGATGTTCACTCACCCAACGCTTCTCTTCCACCAAAATGCGATGCATCACAGCAATCTGTCCGGCTGGTCCTCCAAAGCTATTCAGTGCAACCTTCACCCAGACCCAAAACGCTTCAGCTAACGGAATGCTGTGGGGCCTCGCTTGTTCTCGCAGCGACGATTGGTGGGTTTTCTCAATCATACAGCGCTCCTTGGTCGTGATTCCTCGTTCGGTGCCTAGTGCAGCCATAGCTTCCATTGTGCGTTACGTTCAGCGTTCTTCCGGCGGGGCAAGCGCGCGGAAGCTGCGGTAGAGCAGCAGGTCGTAGATGATTTTGAGCCCACCCGCCACAAAGAACGGCAGACTCACGAGCGTTGCTTGTAACAACAGCCCGGTAAGGAAGGGGGAGACAGCACTGGCAGCCGTGCGGACAATGGTCGTTACGCCTGCCGCAGCCGATCGTTCATCCGGATCCACTACAGCCATGGTATACGATTGGCGGGTCGGCACATCCATCTGTGAGATGCTGAAGCGACCCAACAGCACAATGATCGCCAGCGGCAACGTTGGCATCAGCGGTACGAGGA
>JALZCF010000099.1 GCA_030863245.1 Chloroflexota bacterium | reverse complement strand
CGCTCGATGTGGCTGAAGCGATCGAGAGCATGACGTTCTTGCAGGCACTATATGAGGAAGGATGTATCGCACCCATCGTCGAGCGCTCTCGAACCCAAGCAACGTTCGGCACCGGCCAGCTACTCTTCGTGACCGACTCCTCCTCCCAACTTCCTAGGTACCAGCAAGCTGTCGAGGGGGGATATGGCGGGAGTTGGGGAATCGCGCCGCTTCCGCACACAACTTCCGAGCCCAGACAGACCCTTTTCGGACCCAGCCTCTCGATCGCCCGTAGCACGCCAGAGCAGCAGCTTGCCTCGTGGCTCTTCCTGAAGTGGCTAACCGAGCCGCCACAACAGGCGCGCTGGGTACGAGCCTCCCATGATCTCCCGGTACGGCAGGAAGCCGTGGCCGAATTGGAGGACTACCTAACCACCTACCCAAGTTATGAGAGCCTGCTGGCGCTGCTCCCATACGGCCAACCGGAACCAACCGCCCCTCACTACAACACGATTCGGCCTCTGCTTGAGGAGGCACTGGCGCAAATGGTCGAGGGCGCCGACGCAGCCGAGACATTAACCGACCTCAATGAGGAGATCAAAGTGCTGTATGGCGCGCTAGAGCCGTGAGTCATGTTGATAGAGTGCCATTCTCAATCTGGCCTAAAGATCGCAACTAGTGGATCGTGGTCGCTGGAGCGGAGGAAGGTAGTCGGGTCTTGGTGCAGAGAGTGCGGGTAGTCGGCGTTGGTGTGGAGCGGTTGGAAGGTGACAAGTGCGTCGCGGAGCCCGGGTGTCAACAAGATGTGGTCCAGGACCTGGCTAACACCCATGAAGATGTAGGTGTAACGCTCCGATTTTGGGGTTGTATCCCAGAGGCTCGTGAGCGTTGTCTCCTCGTGTAGTGCCGCGAGCGTTGCACTATCCTCGTAGTCGTTGAGATCGCCTACCACCAGCACTTCCGCAGCAGGGTCAGCGGCCTGCACCTGCTTCACTAGCGCAGCAACAAAGCGCCCCTGTGCCACGCGACGTGGGAGCGTCTCCAGATCGCCGCCCCGCTTCGACTTGAAGTGGCAATTGATCAGGTAGAATACAGGTCCAGTATCTATTTTCAATTTTGCTACGAGTGGTGGCCG
This sequence comes from Chloroflexota bacterium, assembly GCA_030863245.1. Lineage (GTDB taxonomy): Bacteria > Chloroflexota > Anaerolineae > Ardenticatenales > Ardenticatenaceae > JALZCF01. The sequence continues at coordinate 3,608 of JALZCF010000099.1, read as the reverse complement.
CGCAAAAAGGGGACGCTGTCCCGCCGGGCAGGTTCCGCTCTTCCCGCCGCCAGGCGCGGCGAGTGGCGAGCAAGGATTGCCCGCCACCATATCCAGCACCGTTACCCGCTCCCTGTCAACCAGCAGCGCCACATCCAGGCCGCGCGAGTCGTTCCCCTCGATTAACAGTGCCTCGTATTTCCCACCAAGTAGTGGATGGGTAGCCAGTTCCCCCAACACCGCTAGATTCTCCACCTCTTGAAGGGCAGCCACAGTAGGGAAGCCCAGTGGTCCAGCAAGTGAGCCGGCCAGTTTCTGCAGCTTGACCGTATGCTCCCCGAGTGTTGGAGTAGAATCATTCCTCGAAGGATCGTCCTTACCATCAAAGAGATTCTCCACGTTGAGGCTGACGACACTCCACTCCCCAGGGGCAAGCTGGGGTGGTTCGGAAGAGATAGGCCGAAGGAGTGGTTTGATTGCTGGCTCCTGCGTCAGCTGGAACTTGTACGCGCCGAAAGTAAAGTCCAGCGGGCCAACCAGGCCCTGCACCTGATCGCCCACTGCCACATCGTAGGGACCAAAGCGCCCAGCGTCGTCTACCATCACAATCGAACCGAGAAACTCACTGCTACGGAGCATGCGACGACTCCGCATCTGCGAAGCGCCGGGCACGACCGCAAACTCACCGAAGCGAGTGGTGGGCCCGCTTACCCAGGCCTCGTTGAGCGTTACCAGCATTCCCTCTAGCGACTCATAGTCGAGCACCGCTTCTCCTCCGTTGAGTGGAGGGGTAAGGGGCACAGGTGTGGAGAGCGCTTGAGCGCGCGCCTCCACCCATAAACCACCTAGTTCCACCTCAAGCTGTGTGCGCTTGTAGAACTCGCTCACGTCGCCACGCAGCCGTAACCGATCCCCCACCCTTATCGCTTCAGCCCGCTCTTCAACAAGAACAAAGATGCCGTCCGAGCTGCGTCGGTCCCCATCGCACTCATCTGCTTGGAGAAACAGCCCATCCGCCTCCCGCAAGAGAGCGCTGACGATCCCCACGGTCTCCACACGTTCACCCCGATAAGGCGATGCCTCCTCTACCCCTTGGATCTCGCAGATCGAGAGAAGTGGCGGCGCGACCACCACGTCGCGTGGGAGGGGTGGGATCAAATCCCACCCTACCGCTGTGCGGCGCAGCACCCCACGGATCACATCCACTCGCGTGCCAGACACCAGGCGACCCGCTGTCCCGTCGTCCAAAGCGCGCACCCTTACCCGCTCCCCATTCCGTAATAGGAGGACACTGTCCACCTCCACGATCCCGCCGAGCGCCTGCACGTAGAGACTCTCCTGCTCAGGCGACGGAGCAACGGGCATGGGCGCGGGGAAGCCCACCTGTGCCCGCTCCACAATCAACTCTTCCAACCCTACCAACGCCAAATTCCCCGCCACCTCGCCCACCCGGCCCGTGACGATGATCTCCTGCGCCACTCGAGCATCCCTGGCCTGGTGAAGCACCAATCCCGCTCCACCACTCTGGAGTGTAGCAAGTTCCAACTCCACGCTCGTCACCACACCCTGCACCGTCACACGCCGCCCTTGCCACCCCACCGCGTTGGCACGCACCTCGCCCACCGTATAGATCTGCAGCCCGCTAGGCATGGAGAGGAGCGAGGAAGGATCAGATTCAGCTAGCGGGATCACACCAGAGCCCTCCGAGCACGCAGCAAGGAGTAGCAGCAACAAGAGAACAAGGGGCACCCTTTTCACGGCAACCGTGGGGAATCGCGGATTGCGGATTGCGGATTGCGGAATAAGTCAAATGCGGAATGTGGAGTGCAGAATGCGGATTGATTCATATGTAGAGCGCATCATCGTTCTATGCAACATGCACCATGCAACACGCAACATGCAACAATACTCTCACATCTTCAACCCTATAAACGAGGTGCGAGGCAGAATTTGCGCTACCGTTCTTCCTCCAGCCACACCTCCACCACGCGTCCAACCTTGTACAAGCTCTCCGCGCTTAGTTTATCGCAGGTGTCTTCCGTTGTGTGCCAGTAGGGGTAATCGAAATCGATCAGGTCGACGGCGGGGATGCCTTGCTCTAGAAAGGGTAGGTGGTCGTCGATGATGGTGAAGCGCTCGCGGTTATAGAAGCCGTCCTCATCAAAACCCAACTCATCCGCGATACCGAACAGCGTATCGTTCAGTGCGATATCCGAGTTGCGCTCGCGGAAGATCTGCAGATCCGCATCGCCGACCATGTCGAGCACGACCATCGACTCCGGACGCTCGATGGGAAGCCCACCCAGGCCCTCTGCCACCTGTCGTGCACCGACGCTGAAAGGCCAGCCATCCAGATTGCCGCGATCCTCGGCGTCGAAGAAGGCTAACTGTACCTGCATTCCCTCAGGCACCTCCAGCACGCGCGCCAGTTCAAGCAGCGCAGCCACACCGCTCGCGCCATCGTTCCCTCCGATGATCGGTTGTTGCGGATTTTCGGGATCCATATCGGCTACCGGGCGCGTATCGTAATGGGCCCCCACCATCCGCGCCGATCCCTCTCCTTTCACCGCGATGACGTTGTGAATGGGCACCCCCATGAACTCCCCATCCTGCCGCACGATCTCCCACCCCTCCCCCTCAAGCGTCTCGATGATGTAATCCCGTGTCTCCAGCAGCGCCTCACTTCCAGCCGGGCGAGGGCCAATCGCACACTGCGCCTCTGCATGGGCCAGTGCCCGCTCTCCGTCGAACTGTAAGTCGATAGCGGTTGGGGAGGCGGTTGGTGCCATCGTAGGTGGCGTTGTTGCCGTGGCGTGAGGGGTAGTAGTGGGGTCAGGAGCCGTCGCCACCTCGGAGGAACTCAACGCGGAGGGACTTGCCGAGCAAGCGGCGAGCGAGAGGAGAACAAGCAGCAAGATGAAGATACGCATGGAAAAAACAATCTCCTATCCAGTCCTATACATGATGGATGATACGTACGGACAGCCTCAGTGCAAAAAGAAAAAGGCAGATGCTTGCAGCATCTGCCTCTGTTGCACTCCGGGACACGCGCCCGGAAGGATTCGAACCTCCGACCCTTGGTTCCGAAGACCAATGCTCTATCCACTGAGCTACGGGCGCCTGAGGGCGAGTAGTGGGTCTCGAACCCACGGCCTTCTGGGCCACAACCAGACGCTCTACCACTGAGCTATACCCGCCTCGAAGATGTTGTTAGGATCACATTTTGGGGAATTGTCCAGTTTTAGGTGGAGCGAGTCCGGGGAGCGGGGAGCGGGGAGCGGGGAGCGAAACCACTGACGACTGACTACTGACTACTCACGACTACCCACTGCCTAATGCTCCCCCCTCCCCCTATCTACCACTTATCTTCTACCACTACGATCCGTTCCACTAATCACTGACCACTGTCCACTGATCACTGCCGTTTCAGGAGCAATCTGCAAATTGGGGCGAGCAAACTATTGATAAAAGGTAAACAATAGTGTATATTGTGTTCATGGATTGTATAATGATAGCCGCTGCAAGGAGAACGGACGATGTATAATGCTCTTTCATTACAGGATGCTTCGCTCTACGATATCATCACGGACGAGAATCGAGAATGGGCACGGCAGCTGACGAGGGTTACC
>JALZCF010000084.1 GCA_030863245.1 Chloroflexota bacterium | reverse complement strand
TGAGTTGACGGCCAACACGATCTTGAGCGCGACCGGCGCTCACTGGGAAGAGAAGGAGGTCGAGCCGTGGTCGCTAGGTAGTAGCACCCGCTCGACAGCGCTCGCCCTCCGCGCCCTGGTACGAGTTGAGCCAGAGCACATGCTGCTGCCACAAACCGTACGATGGCTGATGCAGGCACGCCAGCATGGTCATTGGGAGACGACACAGGAGACAGCGTGGTCCGTGCTCGCGCTGACGGACTACATGCTCGCCAGCAGCGAACTGGACGCTGACTTCAGCTACGAGGTAGCGCTGAACGACGACGTCGTTCTGAGCGAGCGCGCCAATGGTGACAACCTTGCTGAGTCCGTCTCCCTGGAAATCGACATCGCGGCCCTCCTGCTGGACGAAGCGAACCAGCTCATCATCACGCGTGTGCCGGAAAGTGGTGAGGGACGCCTCTACTACGCAGCGTGGCTCCGCTACTTCCTCCCTGTAGAGACACTAGACGCACGTAACGAGGGTATCAGCGTGTCGCGCCGGTACGAGGCCGTGGATCCGGACACGCTAGAAAGCATCGGTGAGAGCGTCGAGCGTGCCGAGGTGGGCGACGCCATAATGGTGCGCCTGATGGTCGAGGCACCGAACGACCTCTACTTCTTCACGCTGGAAGATCCCATCCCAGCCGGCTTCGAGATACTAGACCCATCCCTGCAGACCTCGGCGCAGGGCATCCATACCCCCTCGCAGACACGGGTGGACGAGCCAGGTCCCTTCTGGTACGACGAGTGGTCGCGCCGCATCATCCGCGACGAGAAAGTCGCCCTCTTCGCCGACCGCTTGCCGCGCGGGACCTACGAGTACACCTACTTCCTGCGCGCCACCGTGCCGGGCCGGTTCAATGTCCTGCCTGCCGTCGCCTACGAGCAGTATCATCCGGAAATCTTCGGCCGTAGCGAGGGAACCACGTTCAGTATCGACCAGTAGGAAGCGCAGAAATACTAACCTTATACTTACCTTAGACTCATCTCACATTAATGTATATCTGCAAGAATAAAGGCATGGGAGAAACGGTTAGGAGGTACTCCTCCTGACACGGCTGAGTTTCGGACTCTTGGGGGCGAAACGCCGGGCGGTGCACAACCGCTCGGCGTTTTGCTTTTTCCCTCCTTCACTTTACTTCCCACATTCGGCATTCCGCAATTGGGTCAATCTTCCTCCTCAAAGGGAATGAGCGGGAGGTGAACGGTGAAGATGGCACCGCCGGTTTCTCGGTTGGCCGCGGTGACGGTGCCGCCGTGGGCCGCGGCGATGCGGGCGACGATGGCAAGGCCCAGACCCGCTCCCTCCTGTCGTCGGTTGCGATCGCCACGAAAAAAAGGCTCGAAGAGATGTGGTAGCTGCTCTTCTGGTATGCCTGGTCCCGTATCGGCGACGGTCAGCACCGCAAAGTCATCCTCACAGTCGACGATGACTTCAATCTGGCTCCCCTCGGGTGTGTGACGACGGGCGTTGTCGAAAAGGTTAATGCAGAGCTGATGGAGCCGGTCCGAATCACCCAGAATAACCGGGTTGGCGCGCCTATCGAAGTGCCACTCATGGTTGGGCGCAAGCAACCGTTCCTGCCGCAGGACGTCGGCGACGACGGTAACGAGCGGTACCGGCTCGTGCATGATCTCGAGCGGGGTTGCCTCGCTCTGTGCCAAGAGAAGCAGGTCATTGACCAAGCGGGTAAGCCGTTCGGCCTCACTATCGATGACGGAGAGCGCCTCCTCGCGCGCCTCTGGTTCCTCTGCTGCCCCACGCCGGAGCAGGTCGGTATGCCCACGAATGCTAGTCAGCGGGGTACGCAGCTCGTGCGCGGCATCCGCTACAAAACGACGTTGGGCCTGGAACAGCAGAGTGATCTGATCGAGCGCTTCGTTGAAGGTCACAGCAAGCTGCCCCACCTCGTCATCGGGATTGACAACCGGCAGCCGGGTATCGAGATCCTGCGTCTCCACGATAGTCCGCGCTCGCTCGATCATCGAAGCAATGGGAGCCAATGCCCGGCTCGCCATGCGCGAGCCTGCCCATCCCGCCACTATCGTTGTCAGCACCGTTCCCAGCACAAGCAGCAGCCCTAGCCACTCTAGGGTACGGTCAATCGGCGCGAGCGATTGGCCCACCCGAACGACAAGAAATCCTTGTCCAGGCAACCTGACAGGTGCCGTGAGGAGGCGTACGCGCTCCCCCTGCACCTGCACCACATGCCAAGTGATGTTCTCGCCCTCCCAAGAACCTTGACCATCCATCGTCCCGAGTGAGCCTAGATCGGAGGAGCGATACACGGTTCGACTTTCGGGATCGATCAGCTCCACGAAGACGCGCGGCGCACTGAGCACGGGCTCTTCCTCCTCCGAGAGTAACTCTTCGAGCGTCTCATCACTGATACCGCTGCGACGAGCAAGCTCAAGCAGGATCTCCCCGCGCACCTCGTCATATCGCGCCAGCAACTGGCGATCTACCTGTTGCAGGAGACTGTAGCGGATCGTCACGAAGAGACCGACACTGAAGAGGGAGAGGGCCACGGCGAGCAAACCCGTGTAGAGCAAGGTCAGGCGGCGACGGATCGTCACGAACTCCTCCTGATGCGGGTGCGTTTCATCGGGGTTGAGAGCGCTCGGGTTTTGGAAAGGGCAAGTACAACCAAGTTTTAGCACATCCACTAGAAAGAGCACAGAGAGGGGTGATACTCCACCTCCTCTCTGTGCTCTCTACGTTCTTGTCGACAACTTATTCGGTTTGCTAGGCCGCCATCTCCTCGACCTGACCGAGTACGCGCTCGAAGCGTTGCTTCAGTGCCTGCTTCGGCAATGCCCCCACGACGCGGTCAATCTCCTCACCGTTGTGGAAGAAAATCATGGTTGGAATACCCATGATACCATACTTCCTTGCGTACTGCTGGTTGTCATCGGTGTTGAGCTTGGTGACGCGGAGACGCCCTTCATACTCGCCAGCCAGTTCTTTCAGAATGGGTGCTACCATCCGGCATGGACCGCACCAGGGTGCCCAGAAGTCGACGACCACTGGTAACTCACTATTCAGAACTTGCTCCTCGAAGTCGTTATCATTGACCTCAAGTGGAGTTCCACTTCCATTCTCTGCCATTATGCTCTCCTCTCGCTTCTCCATCGTGTCTTCCCTACCCCTCATAAAGCACTATCCTTGCCAGGACACCCACCGTTACCGATATCTTCACCACTGCGCTAGAATCGTAACGAGCTAGGAGATCGCATGGACACCGTCGACAGCGAGGCCAAGACAATATGATGAAACGGGCACTATTCATGGGCACGCCTGCCTTCGCAGTGCCATCGCTAGAGGCACTAGCGGCCCTGAAAGAGGTAGAGATTACCTGCGTGGTGACCCAGCCAGATCGGCCTGCCGGGCGAGGACGAACCCTCCAGCCGTCTGCTGTGAAGGCACGCGCGTTGGAGTTGCAGTTGCCCGTCTGGACGCCGGAGAATCTGAAAGCGGAAGCGGAGCAGATCAAGCTCCGTGAGCTGGCTCCCGATGTCCTGGTCGTGGCAGCGTACGGCGAGATCCTGCGCCCCGCAGTCCTCGATATTCCGCCTTATGGCGCGATCAACGTGCATGCGAGCCTGCTGCCCCGCCATCGTGGTGCTGCACCCGTCGCTGGGGCATTGCTCTCCGGCGATGAGGAGACCGGTGTGACCATCATGTTGATGGACGAGGGCATGGACACGGGCCCCATCCTCGCTAGGCGCGCCATCCCCATCCGCGAGGATCACACGCGCGGCACGCTGACGGAGGAACTGGCTCAACTCGGAGCTGACCTTCTCACCGAGACATTGCCACGCTGGCTAGCAGGGGAGATCGAACCGCAGCCCCAAGACGATGAGGCAGCCACGTACACCCGACTGATTCGCAAGGAACACGGCCAGCTTGATTGGGATCGACCCGCCACGGAACTAGCCAACCAGGTACGTGCCTTCGATCCTTGGCCTAGCACCTACACGACGTGGCAGGGGCAACGGTTGAAGGTACTGGAGGCAAACGTGTTGCAGGAGCGAACAGGGTTGCCAGACGACGTCCCGCCGGGTACGGTCGTGCGGGCGGGTGAAGCGATTGCTGCGGCGACCGGTGATGGGTGGCTGGAGCTGCGCCGCGTGCAGCTAGCGGGGAAGACAGCAACGGATACGGAAGAGTTCGTCAAAGGGTATCAGGCGTTCGTGGGGAGCGTTCTCGGGGAGTAGGACGGGGTAGAACGAGGATTTATGGAAAGGAAGGATCGAAGTCGTGAGTTATGGGCCATCGACCTCGGTGTGGTTGACTACCTCGACGCACTCGAGCTTCAGCGGCGCGCTGTGGCAGCGAAGAAGGAAGGGATATTGCAGGCAGAGCTGCTGTTCCTGTTAGAGCATCCCGCGGTCATCACGCTCGGCCGCCGGGGCGATGAGTCCAATGTGGTGGCATCGTCGGAGGAACTAGCGGCGCGACGTATCCAGGTGCACCGCGTGGAGCGAGGCGGCGATGTCACCTACCACGGCCCGGGCCAATTGGTCGGCTATCCCATCGTCAGCCTTCGCCACCTCCCGAATCGAAAGGATGTCGGAAAGTTTGTGTGGAACATCCAGGAGGCGATCATTCGCACGCTCGCCAACTACGATATCGCCTCCGAGCGGATCGACAAGGTCATCGGCGTCTGGGTGCGCCGCCCTACGCCCGACCTGAGCCCTATCTCAGATGGTGCAACAGTTCAGGCCGGCCTGGAGAAAATCGTCTCCCCCTTCGTTGATCGCAAGATCGCGGCGATCGGCGCCCGCATCGAGGGCTGGATCTCCTTCCACGGCTTCGCCCTGAACGTGAACACCCACCTCGACGACTTCAACCTCATCGTGCCCTGCGGCTTGGAGGATCGCGGCGTCACCTCCATGCAGCTGGAGCTAGGACGCACCATCGACATGCAGCCCATCAAGCAACAGGTAGCACACCACCTGGCGGAGCTATGGGGATTCAAGTTAGTGTGGAAAGAGATAACCGCCGCTGTTACTTAGTTCGTCCTTTCCCGCAAGCGCGCGCTATGGCCTGATACCGCGCGTACCATCGAGGGCCAGCTGCGCATCACCTCGTCGAGTGCATCGTCGATATGCTGTCGCGTGGCATGGTCGAGATCGCGGGGAATCTCATCCTCGTCGAGCACCTCCACCCGGTAGCCCAGCTTTTCATCGGGGATGATGAGAACATCCACTACCAGGTCAGTCCATTCCACGTAATCGCGCCCGATGATCGTGGGGCCGCTCAGGTTCACGTAGAAGGCGATTGTCTCTCCTGCCGGGTTCATCCAATGGTACACGTTGTAGGGGTGGTTAATCCAGTAGTACGCGTAGCAAAGACTTCCTGCTGGCAGATCCACCCCTGCCACCTCGCCACTGTGGGCCAGATCGTATCGCAGCACCAACCGATCCGGGTGCTGTTCGAGCAACTGACACGCATACTCCAACCGCTCCCCGCTAAGCCGCTCCTTAATCTCCGTAAACAGCACCTCTCCCCTACTCCCTGCTACTTTACCCACTCGCTCTTGATATTCACGAACTCCCGGATGCCAAAATCCGATAGCTCACGCCCATAGCCGGAATCCTTGATACCGCCGAAGGGAAGCCGTGGATCCGACCGCACGAAGGCGTTGACGAAACAGTTGCCCGCCTCCAATTGCTCCGCCGCAATACGCTCGCCACGCTCCACATCCCTCGTGAAGACCGCCGCGCCCAACCCAAAGTTCGTATCATTCGCGACTTCGATGGCCTCGGCCTCGTCCTTCACCGGAATAATCGCTGCGACCGGGCCAAAGGTCTCCTCCTCGTAGGCCGCCATTCCCTTCCTGACATCGGTTAGCACCGTCGCGGGGTAGAACGCGCCGGGTCGATCAGGGATCTTGCCACCGAGGAGCAGGCGCGCTCCCTTCTCGACGCTACGGCGCACCTGATCGTGGAGCTCATCGCGCAGATCGGTCCGTGCCTGCGGGCCAAGGTCAACCTTCTCTTCCGCTAGCGGATCGCCCATCTTCATCTTGTGCATCTTTCCGACAAAGAGCGTCTCGAAGCGGTCGCGCACATCCTCGACCACGATGAAGCGCTTGGCAGCGATACAACTCTGCCCACTGTTGATGAGCCGGGACATCACACAGCTGGTCGTAGCCTCCTCCAAGTCGGCATCCTCCAAGACAATGTATGGATCGCTGCCCCCCAGTTCCAGCACCGTCTTTTTGAGTAGGCTGCCGGCTTTCGTGGCGACTGCCTGGCCCGCGGGTGTACTGCCGGTAAGGGTAACCGCTCGGACGAGCGGGTTCTCGATAACCTCATCCACTTTGGAAGCGGAGATG
>JALZCF010000075.1 GCA_030863245.1 Chloroflexota bacterium | reverse complement strand
TTTCAGACATCGTCCAGGCCCGTTATAGTAGAATCGACAACAGGAGAGATGTGAGCTTGAAATCCAATACACCCTGAAGATTGCTGCCCACTCTCCCAGACGCATGAGGCCGTTTGCGTGGCCCATCGACCAGGGTTACCATAGGGCTAGGGGAGGCCGGTTCGTGATAGGTCACGATACAGGGGGATAACATGTCCGTCAAGCTTATAACGGACGGCAGCGTAGATCTGCCAGCCGAAACATTAGAGCAATATCAGATCGGGGTTGTCCCGCTCTCGGTCACAATTGACGGCGAGACGCTACTTAGCCGTGTCGAGATTGACACGCAAACATTCTACGAACGGCAACAGCGGGCAGAGAGCTTACCCACCACGAGCCTGCCAACACCCGAGCAATTCCGAGCCGCTTTTGAGGAAGCGCTCCAATCCCACACGCAGGTGCTCTGCCTCTGCATTTCCTCAGGATTGAGTGGCACAGTTAACAGCGCGCGGCAAGCAGCGGAGCATTTCCCGGATGGCGCAGTAACGGTCCGCGATTCTCTGACACTCTCCGGGGCGCTCGGTTTCCAACTGGTCGCCGCTGGCATGGCCCTCCAGCGCGGTGGCTCGCTCGACGCCGCACTCGACGCCGCCGAAACCACACATCAGGAGACCTCACTTTATTTCGCGCTCGGTGAGCTCACCTATCTAATTAAAGGAGGTCGCATCGGGCGTGTGGCAGGAACGGTAGGGTCGCTTTTCAACATCAAGCCCGTGATTACGGTAGATAAGCGCGACGGGATCTATACGACTGCGGCACGAGTGCGCTCCTTTGACTCCGCCATGCGCAAGATGCTTGAACTCGCCGAGGGAGTGGTGGGTACAGAGCAGCCCGGGCGCTTTATGGTCCTGCATGGTGCCATGGAAGCGGAGGCTGACGAGATGGAACGCTCCGTCCGCGAGCGCTTTGACGTCCGCTGGCTCCACACCCTTCAGATCTCACCAGCCCTCGGCGCGCACACCGGCCCGCATGGACTCGGCCTCGTGGCTGCGCCAGGCGACTGGAAGGTCGGCCAATGAACCCCATTGCTCTCCACTCCGCCAATGCCGCTCCACGCACCACATCTCATTTTCGCCATTCCTCGACGAGAAATCCCACAAATGAGACATTTCAGACATCGCGCACGGTCCCATATATGCCGTTTACGTTTTACGATTTTAGCCTCATCTGCTTCGCTCATTAAGCGAGGAACCGATGCCGAAAGACCGTATCCTCCTCATCGAAGATGACCCGGCCGTCGCGCGCGGGCTGGAGTACGGACTCCAGAAGGAAGGGTTCGACGTACTGTGGGCGGACAGCGGACAGCGGGGGCTGGCATTACTCCGCGATGAGCAGCCCCACCTCATCGTGTTGGATATCCGCCTGCCCGATGTAAGTGGTTTCGACCTATGCCGTCAGATGCGAGCCGAAGGACGGCGAGAGCCCATCCTGATGCTTACTGCTCGTGACGAGGAACTCGACAAGGTATTGGGCCTGGAGCTAGGAGCCGACGATTACGTGATCAAGCCCTACAGCCTACGCGAGCTTCTCTCCCGTATCCGTGCGCTGCTACGGCGCGCTTACGGGGACCTGGCCACGCCCGCCGCCCCAGAATCCCTCCACTTCGGGGACTTGCTTGTCGATACAGAGCGACGCGAGGTCATCCGAGATGGAGAGCCTGTAGAGCTCACGCCGACCGAGTTCCGCCTCCTCCGTTTCCTGGCCACCCACCCCGGCCGCCCTTTCAGCCGCAGCGACCTGATCGAGGCCGTCTGGGGATATGATAGCGATATCTACAACGAGCGCACCGTCGACGTCCACATCCGGCACCTGCGCGAAAAAGTGGAGGCGGAGCCGACCAATCCCCACTGGCTCGTCACCGTTCGTGGGGTCGGTTACATGTTTGAGCCATGATCGGATGTTGCGATTTCTTAACAATTCCGCAACCGACTCGCTAAAACGGGTTGCTACAATCGAGCTATCGGTAAACGATTGTGCAAGAAAAGGAGTTGCAACCATGAAGCGAGGAATTGTGAAAGTCGTTGCGTCTGTATTCGCTCTTGTCCTGTTGACTGCCGGCGTCCTAATGAACGCTCGGTACGTCTATGCTAGCCAAGACCCGACCCCCTTGCGTGCCAGCGTGTCGGCGCGTGCTGAGCAAACCCTCCAGGAAGCGGAAGAGGGGCAGGACGAGCAAGAGCCAGAGGAAGAAGAGGGGCAGGAAGAACAAGAGTCAGTGGAGAGCGGGATCGTCATCGTCTCGGTAGACCCGGATGGACCCGCCGCGGCCGCTGGCGTCGAACGGGGCGATATTCTGCTGCGCGTGGACGGCGAGAGCGTCGACTCCCTCATCGACCTGAGAAACGTGCTAGCGGAGCGGGAGGAAGGCGACGAGGTGCGCCTCACCGTGGAGCGCGGTGATGATGTCGGCACGCTGACCGTGACCCTGGAGGAGCGCGCAAGGCGACCCTACCTCGGCCTACGCGCATGCGGCGACTTCCACTTCCTTGAGGAGCTGCCGGCACTCACTGAAGAGCAGGGAGTGCAGATCGAGGAAGTGCTGGAAGACAGCCCAGCGGCTGAGGCCGGCCTACAAGAAGGAGACCGCATTCTTGCCATCGACGGCGACGACGTTCATTTCGGCGCGATGCTAGCAGAGGCCGTTCGCAACCACGAGCCGGGTGACCAGGTTACGCTGGAAGTAGAAGGGGACGATGGAGAGACGCGCGAGGTGAGGGTAGAGCTTGGCGAGAATCCTGACGCGGAGGAAGAAGCCTACCTGGGCATTCGCCTCGCCCCGCACCTTCCATTGCGCTTCGAGCGGGCAGAACGATTTCTCGATCAGATACCCTTCGACCAACTTCCCTTCCAGGGGCGCTTCAGGGCGCTCCCCGGCTTCGAACTACCAGAAGGAGACAGCCTACTTTTCGACTTCGACCTCGAGGATCTCCCTGAGTTCGATGAGCTACCTCGTCCAGTGGAGCCTGGGTCATCCATTTGAATTTGGTCATGAGGGGTCCCCTCTGGCCCGAAAAGTCCCAAAAGTATCCAAATTGGACAACCGTGCCAGGGGGATCCTGGCACGGTTGCCGCTGTCCTGGCGACTTATGCCAACCAGAAGCGGTAATGCATCACCTCCCATAGCTCCTACAGTTGCGATGGGAGGTGTGGGAGCTATGGAAGCTACCGCCATTTACCTCCCCTGCCGGTCGGAAGCTAGTAGAAGAGGGTAATACTGATGTTCCGTTCAATTCGCTCACGCCTCGTGGCGAGCTACGTGTTACTGACCCTGATCACCGTGATCGCAGTGGGCGTGCTAGCGCTCGTGCTGCTCCGTCACTCCATCGCCCAACAGGAGCGCCGCTACCTACTCGCAAACGCCGAGGCGGTAGCGCAGCGCGCCTCCTTTTTCATGCCACACCGCCCCTACCAGCTGGAGCAGCTGGCCTACACGGCTGCCTTCTTCACCGATGCGCAGGTGCGTATCCTCGACGTGACAGACCACGTGCTGGCAGATTCGGGACAGCAGGATCGCGCACATCCGGTTCTCTGGTTTGCACTGCCACCCGGCTTCGATTTGGCAGAGCTAGCTCTTGACAGATGGCCCGGGCGCGGACTGTCTGACGGGGATTTGCCATTGGAAGTCGATGGCAGGGGCATTCTCTTCATGGCGCCGCTTCGAGACAGCAACCTTCCCCGCTGGTTCCTGGAAGGAGGGATGCAGGTACGACGTGGGGACGGCCTGGATGAGAGTCCCCTCCACCTTTTCTTCGAGGGTCCACTCACAGAGGAGATAGAATCAGTCGAGGAGTATCCGACAGACAAGCAACCTATGTACCGGGTGCGGGTACCGATTGGGGAGGAGGAATCGCCACTCGGCTACGTTGAGCTGAGCGGCAACCCGCAGTACGGCAATGACACCCTTGCCACGACCCGGCGCGCTCTGGGTTGGGCCGCGGTCGGAGCGGCGCTGCTGGCAGCGCTGATGGGCATCGTCGTTAGCCGTCACCTGACAGCGCCCCTTCAGCAGTTGACCCTCGCGGCAGGCTGCATGAGCGAAGGAGACCTATCTGCCCGGGCGCGGGAGGAACGAGCGGACGAGATTGGGCAACTGGCAACCCAGTTCAATCGGATGGCGAGCCGTCTCGAAAGCAGTTTTGCCGAGCTAGCTGCCGAGCGGGATACGCTCCGTCGATTCATCGCCGATGCATCGCACGAGCTGCGCACCCCCATCACCGCCCTCAAGACCTTCAATGAATTGCTGCAGGGTCCCGCGGCGCAGGATCCGGCGGCGCAGTCAGAATTTCTCTTAGAGAGCGAGGTGCAGCTCGACCGACTCGCGTGGATCACCCAGAACCTCCTTGACCTCTCACGTCTAGAGGCGGGACTCGTCGAGCTGCAATGGGCGCACCACAATATTGGGGAGGTAATGGAGACGGTTGCTGCGCCGTTCAGAGTCTCCGCACAGGAGAAAAATCTCTCACTAACCATCGAAGCGCCACCCGGTCAACTTGTTTATGGAGACCGGCGCCGTCTTGAACTCGCGCTCTCCAACATCGTGGACAACGCCCTCACGTACACGCCCTCGGGTGGAGCCGTCACGCTCGGCGCGAGCGTGATAGGAGGGGAAACAGAGCTCTGGATACGAGACACGGGTCTGGGCATTGATCCCGCTGACCAGCCCCATCTCTTCGAGCGCTTTTACCGCGGACGCACCGCGCGCGAGCCTGGCAGCGGTCTCGGCCTCGCTATCACCCAGAGCATCATCCAAGCGCACGGCGGCCGTATTCAGGTAGAGAGCACACCTGGGGGTGGAGCCTGCTTTCGCCTATATTTGCCTCACTCCTTGACTATCAACCTCCTCCCAGCCATGGTAGAATAAATAAACGCAGCTCGAATCAGCAACGGGAGGATGTCATGCCTGATCAACAACCGACAACCATCTTATGCCTGGCGAGCAATTTCAAGGGCGAGGAGTTCCTGCGCGAGTGCAAGCGGAAGGGCTGCCGCGTCTTCCTGCTGGTGCGTGAGGTGGAGGCGAACAAAAACTGGCCTCGCGAGAGCATCGACGAGATGTTCTACATGCCCTCCCTGCAGTTAAACCGGCAGGATGTGATCCATGCGGTCAGCTACCTGGCGCGCCACAATGTGATCCATCGGATCGTCGCACTGGATGACCTAGATGTGGAGATGGTGGCGGCGCTACGCGAGCACCTGCGCATTCCTGGGATGGGTGAGACCACCGCGCGCTACTTCCGTGACAAACTCGCAATGCGGGTCAAGGCGCACGAAGCGGGGATCCGCGTGCCCGACTTCGTTCACGTGCTGAACTACGACACACTACGTGAATGGATGGCGCGGGTTCCACCCCCATGGGTATTGAAGCCACGAAGCGAGGCCTCCTCGGTGGGCATCAAGAAAATCCATGATCCGGAAGAGTTGTGGCGCACCCTCGATACGTTAGGCGACCGTCAATCCTACTACGTGCTGGAGCAGTACGTGTCTGGGACGGTGTACCACATCGATTCCATCGTCTCCGAGAGGGAGATCCGCTTTGCCGAGGCACATCAATACGCTGCACCGCCCCTCGACGTGATGCATGGTGGAGGCATCTTCAGCACCCGCACGGTGGCGCGTGGTTCTGAGGAGGAACAGCGGCTCCGGGCCCTGAACGAGCACCTTCTCACAGAGCTAGGCTTGGTGCGTGGCGTGACACACACCGAGTTTATCAAGGGGCATGCAGACGGCGAGTTCTACTTCCTGGAAACGGCAGCGCGGGTCGGCGGCGCTTTCATCGCAGAGACGATCGAGGCCGCGACGGGGATCAACCTGTGGCGGGAGTGGGCCCGGATCGAGGTGGCGAACGCGCGGGATGAAGCATATCACTTGGGAGAGCGCCGCTACGACTACGCAGGCGTGGTCATGTCCCTCGCGAGGCAGGAGTACCCCGACACCTCCGCCTACAATGACCCGGAGATTGTCTACCGCGTGAACAAACGGCATCATGTGGGGTTAATCGTCGCCTCCCATGATCTGGAGCGGGTGAAGGCATTGCTCGACCAGTACATGCGTCGCTTCTCCCAAGACTTCCTGGCCTCCGCTCCAGCGCCCGACACGTTGATCGAGTGAGAACGGCAGGCGAAGCTGTCTAGTCAGGCCACTGCCAGCAGCTGAGCTGCCAGTCATGCCCCTCCACAACCAGGGCTGCAACATAGCCGGGTCCGGGGAGGAGTCGACGTAGCGACCAGCGCGTTACCTCCTCCGGATCCCGCCGGTTGCCAAGGAGTCTGGCTGGTTCCGAGGGTACAAGCGAGACGTCGAACTGATCCAGCGGGAAGGAGAGGCCCTCCCCAATCGCCTTGATGTAGGCTTCCTTTCGAGTCCAACAATGGAAGAAGGCCTCAGGGCGCTGGTGGGGCGGAAGTGCGCCCAACGCTGCATTCTCGATGGATGAAAAGAAGCGCCTCGCAAGCTGCTCGTGGTCCACATCCCGAGTGCTCTGCTCCACATCAACCCCTACCTCACGGTCGCGAGTCACAGCATAGAGGACGAGCGAGCCCGAGTGAGAAAGGTTGAAGTGCAGATTGTGACGCTCGGGCCGGCCCGCTAGAGCAGGCTTGCCATAAGCGCTATACTGGAATTGCAGGGTATCTGGGGCCCTCCCCAGGTAGCGGCCAAGGAGAAGTCGAAGTATTCCCCGTGCCACTGTGAAGTGACGGCGATCCCTCTCGAAGATAAAGCGGTCAGCGCGCTCCATTTCCTCGGTGGCAAGTACCCGCCGCAACTCAACCACACGCGGCAACGGTAGATCGAGCGAGGCTCGCCACACATGGACTTCATCGCGTCCCAAGAGCAACTCTTCCGTTGGTCGTCGCCATACGCCATCAAATAGTGCCATGCAAAGCAAACGTTCCTCTTGTTCAAGGACGTCAACAGGTTACAATACAGGGTAATAATAGGTCTGGAAAGGGGAGGCGCAACGTGGAGATGCAAGAGCGAATCAAAGTCGTGCAAGGTGACATCACGAAACAGCAGGTGGATGCCATCGTCAACGCCGCGAATAACACCCTGCTTGGTGGCGGGGGTGTAGACGGCGCGATCCATCGCGCGGCAGGGCCACAGCTCCTTGCCGAGTGCCGGCAACTGGATGGCTGCGCGACGGGCGATGCCAAAATCACCAATGGCTATAACCTGCCCGCCCGCTATGTCATCCACACGGTTGGCCCGATCTGGGAGGGTGGGGAACAGAACGAAGAAGAGCTTCTTGCGAGCTGCTATCGAAGGTCCTTAGCGCTTGCCATGCATCACGACATCAAAACCATTGCCTTTCCGGCGATCAGCACCGGCGCATACGGATTTCCACTAGAGCGAGCGACGAGCATCGCCGTGACGGAGGTACAACGCTACCTGTCGAACCACGCCCTCCCCGAAGTAGTGACCTTTGTCTGCTTCGACGATCGAGCGTTTGAATGCTACCAAGAGACGGTATGGACGGATATAGGGTTTGCCTAAGCAGTCCCTTCGATCTCACGGAGTAACGTCAGCATCGCGCATTCTTCCGGGTGCAGACCCTCGATCTCCTCAGCTGAGCGTTCCAAGAGATCGAGCATTGTGCCGTTCTGGTAACAATCAAGCACTTTCGGATGGATGTAATATTTGCGGCAGACAGCACGCGTGTTGGCCAGGTGTTCAGCCACCTCATCAATTGCCTTCAGTACGTTTTTCTTGGCCTGGGCCTCATCCTCACAGGGTCCACACTCCTGTAGGG
>JALZCF010000048.1 GCA_030863245.1 Chloroflexota bacterium | reverse complement strand
GCCTCGTGCCCTTCGGCTTCTCGGGTTCTGTCTTGATCGCGAGGGATGGCGAGGTCGTGTTGGAAGAGGGGTACGGTTACGCGGATCAGCAGCGCGAGGTCCCGGCGACTGCCGAGACGGTCTTCTCCACGGGCTCAGTGACCAAGCAGTTTACGGCGGCCGCTATCCTCAAGCTTGAAATGGATGGCAAGCTCTCTGTCGAGGACCCCATTACCGAGTACCTGGAGGATGTGCCACCCGACAAGCAGGCGATCACGCTTCATCAGCTCCTTACCCACTCCTCCGGTCTTGCTCCCTTTGGCAACTTTTTCGGGGATTATGAGGCGTGGGAATCGCGCGACGAGAGCATCGCTCGTTTCCTCGGCGAGCCCCTCCTCTTTGAGCCGGGCACGGGCTACGAGTACTCCAACGCGGGGTACTCCATCCTCGCGGCCATCATCGAAATGGTATCGGGCCAATCGTACGAGGCGTACCTGCGCGAGAAGCTCTTCCTGCCTGCGGGCATGATGCAGACCGGCTATCGCCTGCCCGATTGGGAGCACAGCCAGCTCGCCCACTTCCCTGAGGTGCCGCGGGGACTCAACCCGGAGGGCTTCGATACCCCACTGGACGTACCCTTCCCCTTCTGGCTTGACCTCGGGAATGGCGAGATTCTCTCCACCGTTGGCGACCTCTTCAAATGGAAGGAGGCGCTAAAGAATCATACGGTTCTCGATGAGGAGGCGACAGAGAAGCTCTTCCAGCCGCACGTTAGTGAAAATCTCCCTGGCATCGAATCCTACTACGGCTATGGATGGGTGATCTCGACTTCCCCCAGTGGCACGCGCCACATCTGGCACAATGGGGGCACGACCGGCGGAATGAGCGCGGAGTTTCACTGGTATCCCGATGATGAGCTGGTGCTGATTGTCCTCAGCAACGCCCTGCTCGACGGCCCAACCGACGGGGCCGCGCGGCTCGTATACGACCGCCTCCAGGCGCTCCTCTTCGACGAGCCCCTCGTCATGCCGCCCGCGGCCGCCGCCCCCATCCCTTCTTCGGAGGAACTCGCGCGACTTGCCGGCACCTACGAGACGGAGAACGTCGCCTCCTTCACCCTCTTGCTGCAGGAGGGAGGCGGGCCGATTGCCGAAGCACAGGATGCCGCGGCGCTCCGGCTACTCGTGGGCAACGTGAGCGGTGACGGAGAGGAAGGGGCTAGTACACTCTCTGGCGCAGAGATTCGGAGCGTGGTGGAGGGGCTCGCGCAAGGGGAGGTTGATGCATATGTCGACCTCCTACCGCCCGGCGCCCCGACTGACGAAGAGGAGCAGTTCTGGTCTGGTTGGGCTAGAGAGAGCAGCGAGCGTTTCGGGGAGTTCCGGCGCGCTGAGTTCCTCGGCACCAGTCAGTACGGTCCCTGGCGCCAGCACTTCGTCGCGGTCGAATTCGCGCGCGGCTACCAGTTCGTCGCCTGCATCCCCCTCGAACAACGATCGCTCTTCTGCATGACAGACCGTGCCATACTCATCCCGACCACGCGCCCTCTCGTTGCCCAGTCCGCCAACGAACTCGTCGCCTTCAGTCCCCTCTTTGAAAATGTCGTCCACCTTCGCGTCGCCGATGCCGATGGCGATCTCCCGACGCGCGTCATCATCACCACAGATGACGGAGACGTTGTCGCGGAACGGGTGGATGTGGTGGAGTAAAGAGGGGAGGAGCTGGTCGCCAGAATCTGTGACACTTTTTGTGGCAGTTAGTGATACCAACGGCAAGGAACTCTGCTGTTTAATACCAGTTGTGGTATAAAACCTCGCAAACAAGCGAAGAATGGTTCGTAGTAGACGCTTTAGTGTGAGCGAGGCGGATGGACACTAAAGTGTCTACTACGAACCAATGAGGAAGCGGGAGGACAACGTGGCTACAAGCAGAGTAATCGTGATCGGTGGGGGCATCGGCGGGCTGGCAGCGGGCATTGCGTTGCAGCGGGCCGGTATCGAGGTGGAGGTGTACGAGCGCACGCCCGAATTGCAGGAGCTCGGGGCAGGGCTCTCCCTGTGGGCCAATGCGATCAAGGTACTTGACAAGATGGGAGTGGCAGAGGTGGTCCGAGCACTCAGCGCACCGGGAATATCGGGTGGGATCCGCTCGGCGGAGGGAGAGGTGTTGGTCGGCGTGTCCGCAAGCGAGCTGCGGCAGCGATTTGGGGAGGTGAGCGTGGTCGTCCACCGGGCCGAGCTACAGGAGGCACTGTTCGAGGTGTTGGGCCGAGAGCATGTCCACCTCGGGGCGGAGTTCACCGGCTTCACGGAGGAGCGTGAGGGCGTAACAGCGCACTTTGCAGATGGGCGTCGCGTGCAAGGGGATGCATTAATCGGCGCCGACGGAATCCATTCGCGGGTTCGGGCCCAAATCCATGGGGATCAGAAGCCAATCTATGCGGGCTATACTGCCTGGCGGGCGGTTGTTCCCTTCGACCATCAACGGCTGCTGCCCGGTGAATCGTGGGGGAGTGTGGCGCGTTTCGGGCAGCTGGGGATGAGTGACGGTCGCGTGTACTGGTTCGCCACCCGGAACGCACCGGAGGGGGCGCGTAGTCCGGATGGCGAGAAGGCTGAACTTCTCAGAACCTTCCGTGGATGGCATGCGCCTATCGAGGCATTGATCAAGGCCACCGACGAAGCGGCGATCCTGCGCCACGACATTTATGATCGGCCCACCCTGGAGCGGTGGGGGAACGGGCGGGTGACACTGCTGGGCGATGCGGCCCATCCTATGACACCCAACCTCGGTCAAGGCGCGTGCCAGGCGCTTGAGGATGCGGTGGTGCTGGCAGAGTCTCTCTCCGCGAGCCGCAGTGCGGTCTCTGCCCTGCGCGCCTACGAGGCGCGACGCGTGCCCCGCGCGAACGCGATCGTGAAGCAGTCGCGGCGACTTGGGCAGGTAGGACAATGGCAGGGGCGGCTCGCCCTAACCGTGCGTGAGATGCTGCTGAGGAAGGTGGTCCCGCTTGTTCAATCCTGGCAGGCCGAGCAGATTCTGGGATACGAGGTATAGGGAGACCTGATGGTTTTTGGTGTGGGGGTGTGGGAGTGTGGGGTGTGGGAGCTTCGGAGGTGACAGCTTTTGAACATCAAGACTCATTGGATGCTTCGCTGTGGACGCAACGGCCTGTGGAGCAAGGGAGTATGCAGCGTGCACGTATCCAAACCACTCGTTGCCTAGCCAAGTGACGACCCGTATCCGTTCAGCCGTTACACCCTCACACCGTTACACCCTCACACCCCACCTGGGTTCCACTCGCCGCTCTCCAAGCCCTTACGGGCCGCCGGTAACCACGACGTCGTCGAGGTAGGCCCAGGTGTTGAAGAAGGCGGTGTCGTCGACGGAGCGGAGTTCGAAGTATAGTTGCACGACTTGCCCTCGGTAGGCTGCGAGGGATTGGGTTTTTGGCTGCCAGCCGGTTTCCCAGGGGGGCGCGCCACACATAGTGGCGATACCCGGATTGCCAGCCCGCAACACCTCTTCGAGCGGGTTCCCTGCCTCATCGCGGATGTAGACGTTGAAGGTCTCGAAGAGGCTGGTGTCCTGCGAGCGCACCAGGTAGTCGAAGGAGAGGGTGGGGTTGGCGGTGTCGGGGACGAGTACTTGCTGGTAGAAGCCCACCGCCCCGTCGTAGGGGGCACCGCCCGAACACTCCGCAACCGGGTTGCCCAACTGAGCCGCAAAGTCACTACCGATCTCGACTACGTTCAGCTGAAAGCCCCGACTGACGTTGTCGATGGCCCACCCGGTCAAATCGCCCGTATCAAAGCCACCATTTGCGACAATCGGGGGCTTGAGAATGGCCGGCAGATAGAGAGGATACCGCTCTCCGGGCGGGGTAACCGTCGCACGCTTCGTCGGCGTGGCCGTCGGGGTGCTCGTCGTCTCTGGCGGCGGCGTGGCCGATGGAGTTCGCGTGCGTGTTGGGCGAAGCGTAGGGGTACTCGTTGCTTCGGATGGTGGCGTGGCGGTGGGGGATGTCGCCGTTGGGGTGGGAGGTGGCTGAGTGGCCGTGGGGGATGTTGCTGTTGGCGCGGGGGGCGTCGGCGTGGCATCCTCTGAGGTAATCTCGATGAAGGCGATCTTAGCATTCTCGGCATCGGGGGCGGGCTGGATGGTCAGCCTGCCGTCCGTCACGGTCACGGAGACATCGTCGTACTCATCAAAGTGATCTTCTCCGTCGGGGTCGTTGCGGATCGTGCCTTCAACGTCGATACTGTTGATCTGATCATCAAACTCAGGATCGCCCATGACCACGTACACATGGTACTCGCCGTCGGGCACGCCAATCTCCCAACTGTAGGTGTCGTCGAGCTGCATGTGGATGAAGGTGTCGTAGCGCTGGTCGGGCGCATCGCTCGAGTCGCGGTCGCGCGCGTTCTCCTCATTATCCTCATTCCAGCCATACCGGTAGCCATCGCCCCGCCCACCGTATTTGTCACCTACATCAGGTAGATAGCCAGCGGGGATCTCGCTGGACTCCGGCTGGAAGTTGATCTTCACGCTCATCCCATCATTATTCTGGGCACCTGCACGCATGGTAAGAGCAGCCAGTAGGAACGTGGCGACCAGACAAACGAAGAGTAGCTGCTTGCTCGGCTCGTGCCTCATTGAAATTCTCCATTACCCGGGAGCAGCATCTAGCGATGACGAAGGATATCCTAAACCACATGACAATTTACCCTTTACGGAGCAAAGTGACAAGCGACGGAACATCTTATACCAGTTGGGTTCTGAAACGCCGTTATGGTTCGTAGTAAGCACTTATGAGAATTGTAGAAATAAACAGGATAACGTAGCGTCGGTCCAATACCCCGATTTAATAAACAATCCTCATTAGTGTTCGTGAGGTGGACGAACACTAAAGTGTTTACTACGAACCTTTCTTGGCTTATTTGCGAGGCTTTATGCCAGAATTGGGTTAGCGGGAGGTTCCTCTGCTGCTTCTCATGACAAGTTCGTCACACGCGCGGCATGTTCCTTTCATAACTCCTTTAGGTTAAGGACTAGAGTGTATAGACGATGTTCAATCCCCACATGGGCTGCTAGTCGAGGCGGCTCCTACAGGAGGGACGTGTGACGGTCGTGCGGGTTGCTTTTGTGCTACTGCTGGGTGGTATGCTCATCGCCATGGCGGGGGCTTGGTTTCAGCACGGCGAGGCCGTCGGGGTGGGCGGGCTTATCAGCGATCTCTTTGGCACGGTCGGTGCCGTGCTTATCAGTCTCGCGATAATGATGCTGATCCTCGACCGCTTGATCCAACGGCAGATCCGGGCGCAGGAAAAGGCGGCCTTGATTCTGCAGATGGCCAGCCCGGACAACGCGTTTGCGGTGGAGGCCGTACGCGTGTTAAGGCAGCGCCGCTGGCTCACCGACGGTTCCCTACGAGGTGCTCACTTGGGGGATGCAAATCTAGCAGGAGCTGATTTGCATGGCGCGCAGCTGGAGGATACTCACCTCTACCAGGCCAACCTGGAGGGGGCTATTCTGCGCGAGGCGAACCTCGCTGGGGCTCACCTTTGGCAGGCCAACTTGAAGGGCGCTCATCTGGAGTGGGCGCATCTGGAAGGGGCACGCCTGTACCAGGCAAACCTCGAAGGGGCTGTTCTGGAGGGCGCTCACCTGGAAGGGACCCATCTGGAGAGGGCGAACCTAGCAGGGGCTCTCCTGCGTGGGGCCCATCTGGAGGGGGCTATCTTGGAGGGGGCGCATCTGGAAGGAGCCCATCTGGAGTGGGCACACCTGGCGGGGGCCTTCCTACAGGGAGCGCACTTGGAAGGGGCCTATGTTTCCGAGGAACAGTTGGCCGAGGCTGAAACTGTTGAGCCCGCCGCGACGCGCCGTGGCACACAGCCTGTCACACCGACGCCGCTGGTTGTCAAACTACGAAGGCGTGGGTGGTTGCCAGGGCGTGATGTTGCACAGGAGCCGAATGACCAATGAGAGCTGGTCATAGAATGGATTCTTGACAGGTTGTGCGTCGCCGGCTAAAACCCTCGTATGAGAAGGATCACAGCCCTAGCCCTTGCACTCTTCCTCTTTCTGGCAGTTTTACCACCTATGGCAACGTCTCGACCGCCGAGTGGGGAAGCGGCAGTCCCTTCCCCTGTCTCGCTCGCAAGCGACGCGCATCCCCTTGCCCCCTTGACCAAAGCGGAGATCAGAACGGCCGTCGAGGTACTGGAGAC
>JALZCF010000017.1 GCA_030863245.1 Chloroflexota bacterium | reverse complement strand
GCGCCAAAGCGCTCGTCCTGTAATGGTGGAGGTGATGGGAGTGCTCCTTGCGCCTCCGTCATCGTTGGAATCAACCATGATCCAAAGAGCAGCGCCCCCAGCAGTGCCACACGCCACCTAGCCATATCCTTGACCGACCGGAGTCCTTGAGTCATCGCGGCGATTGTATCAACTTTCTCCCTCTGTTATCAAGAGCCAAATTAAAGATTGCCACGGTCGCAGGGGCATCTTACAATTTTCTCTATGAACCGCAACCTCCCCGCCCTCACGGAAGCCCTCGAAGATTGGCGCGATCTGGCAAGTAGCCGGGACGCAGCGGACGCACTGCTGCACTTTGACGAGTCCCGCGAGCGGCTGGGGCGCTTACGCACCCACCTCGATAAGTTGCGTACGGATCCGCCGCACTTTGACGTGACCGATCTCTCCGCCGTGCTGGAGGAGTTGGGAAGCGCGCAGCAGATGCGCCGGCAGATCATCGAGGGCAATGAGTTGGAGGTGCTGGTCCCGACGCTTCGTGGCTTTCTCTTCGATGAGGAGGAGAGCATCGAGGAGAAGTTCAGCGAGTATCCAGCGCGTATCCGCTATGCGGGACATACGATCCTGGCCGAGTTATGGGGCTGGGCCCATATCGATTCGTGGCCCCTCTACACCCAGCACGCCCTCAAGGGGTTGCGCCTGCTTGGCTGGCAGGTGCCCAAGCGGGATTACCCGACCTTCGCCCGCGTCTTTGCGGACCTACGAGCCTTCTATGAAACGGGCAAGCGGGTTGCTCCTCGCCTGCCCCTGAACCTGGAGATCGACCAGTTCCTCGAATGGGTGAGCTCGATTCTGACACCCTCATCACATCCCAAGCCACTCCAGCGCCGCTCCTACGCTATCCGTGAGTTTGGTGCACCGTACGACGCGGCCCCCGCACCTCCCAATGCGTGGCCCGACCAGCCACTGCCGGCACCGACAACCGAACACTTGACCGAGGCCGGGGCCCGCATTCGCGAGCAACTGGCGCTACCGCCCGATCTGATCCGCCGGGCGGCAGCGCACCTGTTGGCAGGTCGGCATCTCCTTCTTACCGGCGCCCCGGGCACCGGCAAGAGCCACCTGGCAATGCTCCTTGCCAGCGAGCTCTTCGGGTACTACCCCATGCTCGTCACCGCTACGGCGGAGTGGTCCACCTTCGACGTAGTCGGTGGATTGGTGCCGCTAGCAAGCGTAGCGGGGGCGCTACGCTATGATGTACGGCCCGGCGTAGTATACGAGGCACTCCGACGCAACTGGCTCCTGGCGGAGGATGGCACCGTGCGCCGCGATCCGGAGGGGGAGCCGCTCCGAGTCGGCACGACCCACGAGGGTCGGCAGTGGCCCGGTGTCTGGTTGATCATCGACGAGTTGAACCGTGCCGACGTGGATAAGGCCTTTGGCGATCTCTTTACGGCATTGGAGAGTGGCGCGCTGCGGGTGCCACGTGCGGGAACCGATCCCAGCATCCTCATCCCGCTTCCAAAGGATTTTCGCATGCTTGCCACCCTCAACACGCGCGACCGCCATTTCCTCTTCACCCTGAGTGACGCCCTCAAGCGCCGCTTCGCCTTCGTCGAGATCGAGCCGCCGACCAACTCCGAGGAAGAGCAAGCGATCCTTCTCCATCGCACCCACACCGCCCTTAGCGAACAAGGACTTACGCCGGACGACACCCTACTGCGCGATGCACTGGAGCTACTTTACCCTGTTGTGACAATGTTACGCGCCTTCCACACACTCGGCTCCGCCCCGCTCCTCGCCGCGCTACGCTACATCGGTGCCGCCTATCAACTCGCACCAACTGACCTGGACGATCTGGTGCAGGACGCCGTCATCGCGGAAATCCTGCCCCAACTAGAAGGAATGCGAGGCCTGCCCCTTCGCCTGCTTGCCCGGCTCTTCCACGGCGATCGCGACGCCGCGTTCGATCTGCTGGCCGACGCAGTCACCCACGCCTATGGCGATCCCCAACCACTTCGCGCGCTCCGTGCACTCGCCACCCACGCCGCGCCCAATCTGGCCGAGCGCGCCGCCCAACTCCAGCATGCCCCTGGCACCGATCCCGCAACCCTCACAGAGGCACTCGCACTCCTCAACGACCTACGAGAACACGCAAGCGCAATCCCGTCACCAAATTGGCCACGTGTGGCCCGTCACCTAGAGAGCTGGCTGGCGGAACGCGGCTAGAGAAAGCGACAATGGTTATCAGTGCATCGGTAGAGGGCAGAGACGATGGGTCGTGCATAAAGAAATGTGTTTCTGTAGTAGAATATGTCCGATCATCACCGAACCGCATAAGAGGCTAGGAGCTCTCAGAGAGCCACTTCATGACTTCACGCATCTGGCGGTTTCCATCCTGCTTGATTATTCTGATCTAACGTGAGGAGATTCGGCGTGCCACTTGCACAGTCCTCAACCGCTACCATCTCGACCTCGCGACTTGCTTGGGGCGCCTGGTTACTTGGCATATCAGCCCTCGCCTTGCTCATTGCTGGGCTCTTGTTAGGATTGCTGAATGGCGTTGAGTGGTTAAGTCTTCTCTATCTCGTCGCTGTGGTCTCAAGCCTGCTCGTCGGCAGTGTGGTGGGCTCCCAGTGCCCCGCGAACCCGGTGGGCTGGTTTTTCCTTGCAAGTGGCGTCTGCTATGCCGGAATGTTCTTTGCCTCGGAGTATGCACGCTACGGTCTCTTCACTCACCCCGGCCGGTTGCCTTTTGATTACACAGCCGCCTGGCTCTCACGCCTATTGATAATACCAGGAATAGGATTCATCCTGGGGCTAATGCCGCTCTATTACCCCAATGGACACCTACTCTCGCCACGCTGGCGTCCCGCTCTCTGGCTCGCGGTGCTCTTCCAGATTCTGGGCCTGATCTGGTTTGCCATCCGGCCAGGCGAGATAGAGGGATTTCCGGGAGTGATAAACCCATTGCGTGTTGAAGTCCTACATCCCATGGTCGAACTTCTCGATGCCGCTACCATCGGCATGTGGCTGATCGTTGTGCTGCTGGCCGCGGCAAGCATAGTCATGCGCTTGCGACGCTCGACGGGCGACGAGCGCCAGCAGATGAAGTGGCTCGCCTATATGGTCGTAACATGGTTTATCATCGTGCTGATATCAACGGTTCTTGCTGGTGCGACTGGACCGGTTGTTTTTTGGATAGAGGTGCTGCTGTCGCTGGCCTTCGCGGGCATCCCTCTCGCCGCTGGAGTAGCCGTGATGCGCTATCGCCTGTACGATATTGATATCCTCATCAACCGCACGCTGGTGTACGGCGCGCTCACTGCAATGCTAGCCTTGCTCTATTTCGGCAGCGTTGTCCTATTCCAGAGCCTCTTCCGCACGCTCGCTAGTCACTCTTCCCAACTTGCCATCGTCGCTTCCACACTCGCTATTGCCGTTCTCTTCAACCCCCTGCACCAGCGCATCCAAGCCTTCATCGACCGTCGCTTCTACCGTCGCAAGTACGACGCCCAGAAGACGTTGGCTGCCTTCGCTACGACAGTGCGCAATGAGGTAGAGTTGGAGCGGTTGACGGGTGAACTCCTCTTAGTCATCGAGGAGACCCTGCAGCCCGCCCATATCTCCCTCTGGCTGCGAAGCGAGGCGCCACCTCATAGCGAGAACAGACAGCTCTCTGAGCCGCTGTCATGAAACACGCCTTGTCATCCTCCTCCCTGCTGTTGTCCTGCCATCATCCCGACAAACTATAGAGGGCTTGACAAGGCGTGTTATACTAGTGGAACATCAGATGAGTTATTCGCAACCGTGAACGAGAGTGGAAAGAGGAAAATGGAAAGGGGAAAGCGGTAAGGTAGCTCCAAGCTTTGTCCTGGCAATCCAGTCTCCAGTCTCCAGTTACTGTTAACTAACACAACCCAAAGGACCTTCCCAGTGCAATCCCCTCCTTCCCCCCATCCGGTCCACACCTACTCCATCGTCGCCCGCGATCCAGAGACAGGCCAGATGGGCGTCGCCGTGCAATCTCACTCCTTCTCCGTCGGCCCGGTCGTCCCTTGGGCCGAGGCCGCTGTCGGAGCCGTGGCAACGCAATCATTTGTCAAGATCGATTATGGACCAGAGGGACTCGCGCTCATGCGGGAGGGCAAGAGCGCGCCCGAGGCACTGGAGCAATTGCTCCGGGAAGATGAGGAGCGCGAGGGGCGCCAGGTCGCGATGGTCGACACCCAGGGCAACGTGGCAGTGCACACCGGCTCGAAATGCTTTCCCGCGGCTGGACACGAGACCGGCGACGGGTTCTCTGCGCAGGCAAACCTGATGCTCAACGACACTGTTTGGCCTGCGATGAAGCAGGCATACGAGGTGGCAGAGGGCGACCTCGCCGACCGGCTGGTGGCGGCGCTGGTAGCGGGACAGGCGGCAGGCGGCGATATTCGCGGGCAGCAATCCGCTGCGCTCCTGGTTGTCGCCGCTGAGAAGCCTGACAAGCCCTGGGAGGGCCGCCTCATCGAGCTGCGCGTCGAGGACCACCCGCACCCCGTCGAGGAATTGAGACGGCTGGTCCAGCTCCATCGCGCCTACCAGCTCGCCAGCAAGAGCGATGAGTACTTGGCCCTCAAGAAATGGGAAGAGGCCGAACGCGCCATCTCCAAGGCCGTCGCCCTCGCACCCCAGATCGTCGAGCTTCGCTTCTGGAACGCCCTCAACCTCCTCAACGCCGGTCGCGAGGAGGAAGCGCTCAACCGCTTCCGCAAGGTCTTCGCCGAAGAACCGATCTGGGCAGACGTCCTCCCCCGCCTCGTTCCCGCCGGCCTTCTAGATGACGATCCGGAATTGATCGAACGAATTGTGGAGCAAAGAAACCTCTAAGACGCTTTTCTTGACGTTTTCAAGACGCTTTCCTTTTAACATGAGAGATGTGCCGTGGATCGCTTCGAATTCCGAAGAAGGAAGCGACACACATCACGATTCAAGTGGGCCGTACCTACATCCGTGAGCCAATAGCAGGAGGGGATGCCTATCGATCGATGTACAACTTACCCAAGGGGTAAGGAATCAGTTGGCTGTACCGTTTCACCCAATATAACTCCTAGGAGCAAACCATGCAGAAAAACATACAGCTAGCCGTCTCTTCCCTAACCATGGTCGCCCTGCTCGCGACCGCACTCTTCTTCCTCGCGCCGGGCCATGTGGCAAATGCCGATTCGCCTGCGGGAAGTGGTCTCTGGTCGTGGGCACGACAGGTGGCTGCCACTGCTCCAACTGTTGGCGGTGGCGAGCATGAGGTAGTCGCATCGGGGCTAGTAAACCCGCGCCACCTCACCTTCGGACCCGATGGTAGCCTCTACATTGCAGAAGCAGGCACTGGTGGTGATGAATGTGTCCAAGTGGACCCGGAGTACCCGGACTTCGTGGTATGTTTCGGACAAACCGGCGCCATCACCCGTGTCTCGCTGGATGATGGCACGCAAGAGCGAGTCGTAAGCGATCTGCCGTCCGTCGGCGACGAGTTCGGTTTCGCGCTCGGGCCGCATGATGTCTCGTTCGACGAGGAAGGGAATCTCTTCAGCGTGGTCGGTCTCTTCTTCGATCCCGCAGCCCGAGAAGAACTATGCCCGTTGGATCCCGAGCTATGCTCCGCCTATGCCACGTTGGTCTCCATATCAGAAACTGGAGAATGGGAGGTCATCGCCGATCTCGGTGCCTTTGAGGCGAGCCAGAATCCTGATGACAACATCGTCGAGACCAACCCCTACGCGCTCCTGACCGACGCGGATGGGCATGTGGTAGTGGACGCCAGCGGGAACGACCTGTTACGCGTCGATAGTGAGGGCGACATCTCCACGCTGGCCGTTTTCCCGCTGCGCACCTTCCCTAATCCGTTCCCACCGCCGGATGAAGTGGACATGCACCCGGTTCCGACATCGGTTGAAATGGGTCCCGATGGCGCCTATTACGTGGGAGAGTTGACGGGCTTCCCCTTCCCACAAGGCGAAGCCAATATCTACCGGATTGAACCGGGCGATGCGCCAGACAAGGACCCTGAGATCCTTGCTACCGGTTTCACAATGATTACGGAC
>JALZCF010000015.1 GCA_030863245.1 Chloroflexota bacterium | reverse complement strand
GGCGTGGGGATGGCGCGCGTGCCCGGGTCCTCCTCGAACAAGCAACGCGCCTGGATGCCAGTAACCCCCTGATCTGGATCGCGCTCGCCAGTGCGAGCGAGCACGCAGGCAATCTCGCCGGGTCACTGGCAGCAGCGGAGCGAGCACAGGCCCTTGCACCCAAGGAACCGCTCTTCCACTATGCGATAGCACGCCTTGCCAAAGCGAGCGGCGACACAGCTCGCGCCCGCCGCGAGATGGAGGCGGCGGTTCATCAGTACTCCACTATCGCCTCCTGGCATCGTCAGCTCGCCGATCTCTGCGCTGAGGAAGGCGACCTGGAGGCGGCACGCGCATCGTACGACGCAGCGCTTGAGCATCTGAAGGAGGAAAAAGGTGTGAAACGAACGCAGGAAGAGGCGTTGACCCGCTTCTGCCGCGGACGCGTCCTGGTACGGCTGGAGCGCCTTACAGATGCGATCGTAGAGATGGAGAACGCCATCGACTTGCTCCCGGGCAAACATGAGTGGCATAGTGAGCTAGCAGAGCACCTCATGGAGACGGGGCGCTGGGTCGAGGCGCAGAGCTGGTTGCGCAGCGCTATCAGTCAAGCTCCGGAGCAGGCCGACTACCCGCTCCGCCTCGCTGAGGCCCAAGCTGCAAACGAGGAACTCGACGCCGCCTGCGAGACCTTGCGCTCCTCCTGCGGGCGCTGGCCCGAATATGCTCCGGCGTGGCTACTGCTGGGTCAACTTCTGTTGCAGCAGGGGGAGCTGGAGGCCGCGTACGAGGTTCTCACGCAGGCAGCGACCCTTGCGCCGGAGGACGCATCGACCCAGGTGGCGCTCGGCGATGCGCTCTGGCGCCAAGGCGAGATCGAGCAGGCGCGGGAGCGCTTCGAGCAGGCACTGGAACTCGACGTCCAGAACGCGGAGGCCCACGTCTTCCTGGGCCGTCTGCTGGCCCGTGAGGGTGAGGCTGACGCCGCGATGGAGGCCTACCATGCCGCCCTACGCCTCGATCCGCAACACCTTCACGCGCATTACTTCCTGGGTCGCCTCTGCCAGCGCATCGGTCACCTCAACAAGGCAGCGGTCCACTTGCGCCACGTTGTCGACTCCTCACCGAACAGTCACTGGGCGTGGGCAGCGCTGGCAGAGTGCTCGGAGGCCAGCGGCGAGATCGATCTGGCGTACGAGTACTACGAGCGTGCCAACGAGGTAGCACAGGGCAAGGCCTATTACTTCCTGCCGATGGGTCGCCTACTAAAAGAGCTGAGACGGTACCAGGAGGCGATCCCCGTCTTGCGCCAGGCAGTTAAGGTAGACCCCAACCACACGGAAGCTTACAAATTACTGGCCGCGGTGAGTGCCATTGCCTTCTTTAGTGGCAGATAGGCCAACCACCAAACATAGCAATCAATAATCAGGGAGAGCGAGACTTGAGCCGCACATTGCAGACAGATCCGAAATCGACGGCTACGGTGAGGACAACACTCTTAGACGCCGAGCGCCACTGGTGGCGTGCGACAGAAGCGGCGTTGACGCTCGGTGAATACGATCTCGTGCGGGAGCTCTGTTCAGCGATGCGTGCAGAACGCCCAAACCATCTGGACGCGCTCTATTACGAGGCGCGGCTGGCCACGGTGCAAAGGGATATCGGGCGGGCGCAGCCACTCTTGGAGCGTGTGCTGCGCAGGGACCCGGAGCACTGGCCTGCTCGCTGGGCATTTGGCGGCCTGCTCCTGCTCCGGGGAGAGAGCGGCCTTGGACTGGCATGTTGCCGCGAAGCAGCACAGGGTGGAACAGACGGCCGTTCGCTCTCGAAGCGGCCGGCGGAAGTCCAGCACGTGTGGGATAGGGCACTGGCACGCGTGGAAGAGGTCCTTGTACCCACAGTGCCAGACCCGGAATCTGGCGATGATCCGCTATTCAGCATGTTACGTGCTGTCTTGCTCTTAGAGCAGTGGTGGCAGGCCGAAGCCTATGACCGTGCGATCCGCCTTGCGCGGGAATTGCTGTCCCAGTTCCCACACTTGGTCAAACCACGCCTATTTCTCGCCGAGTGGCTGGCAGCGGAGGGCAAGCTCGTTGAAAGCACGACCGTGCTGCACGAGGCGCGTGCCGCAGATCCTGGGGGCCGTGTCGCAAGACGGTTGGGATACCCAGCACTGACGGCTGCCTACGCCACACCCATCCCGGCAGGCGTCATCACGCTCCTTCAGACGCTACCGCCCTCGATCCACCACGCAGTCAGAGAGGGAGCAGTATGGCAGGCGCCGGTAGCTTTCCAACTACCACGTACCACGATGAAGCGCATGCCACAAGACCGCGGCCCTTCGCCCCAGCTCTTAGATATCCAGCACGAGTTAGGAAAGATCCAGGTACAGGTTGAGCGCCATCTCCCAAGCAAGAATGGTCAGGAATTGGCGACAGCGGAGTTGATAGTCGCTGCTCGCCAGCCGCTCGTTCGTCTATATGGGGAGGAGGCGACGCAGGCGCTCCTCGATCGACTGGCGATGCTGACCGACGCAATCTCGGAAAGTAGCAGCCTTAATGCCCATCTTGTTTTAATCGATGATCCCGACTCGCTGGAACCGTGGGAGCTTGAGCCGGTCGAGGCGGTGAACGCCGCCACGTGCAAAACAACTGTGGACCAACTTGATGAGCGAATGACCGAGGAGGGGGAGCGGCTCGCTTACGTCCTCCTTATCGGGGGACACGAGATCATACCCCATCATCGCCTACCCAATCCAGTCGACGATCACGACATGGACGTACCGAGTGACAATCCTTATGCCGCGCGCGGGGACAATTATCTAATCCCAACCCGTGCAGTCGGGCGGCTACCACATGAACAGGGGTCACCCGACCTGCTGCTCGACCAGATTGAACGACTGAGAACCCTGTGGCGCGAGCACGCGCTATCGAGCAAGGGATTGGTCAGCGATCTGCTGACAACGCTACTCCACTGGATGCCACACAGCCACGCCTTGCCGGCCGGCGAATCCTTCGGCTTTTCGGCGCAGGTGTGGGCACGTGCTGCAGAGGCAGTTTTCCGCACGCTTGATGGTCAAACTCCTCTCGCACTCTGCCCCCCCACAACCACCGACCAGTGGGAAAGCGAGCCACTTCCGTCGCTGCCCTTCTACTATTTCAATCTCCACGGTGTGGAGGACAACGCCTCCTGGTATGGGCAGGTCGATCCCGCTCTTTCAGATGGATCCGAGCCCTTTCCCGTAGCACTCACACCCGCACAGTTGGGCAGCCGCGTTTTGGAGCGCTCCATCATCTTCACGGAAGCATGCTATGGTGCCAATCCATACGTTGCTGACAGTGCGAATTCAATTGCTCTAGCCGCGATGAAGCGGGGATGCTCCCTCTTCGTTGGTTCGACGAATACGACCTACGCGAGCTTCGCACCACCCCTTCTGGCCGCCGACCTCCTGGCTGCACTCTTCTGGCGGGCGATCGCAGAGGGCTCGCCAGGCGGTGTCGCGCTCCAGCAGGCAAAGATACAACTCGCAGAAGCAACGATGAAGCGAACCGGTTATCTTGATGTGGAAGAGCAGAAGGCTTTGACGAGCTTCATTCTCTACGGCGACCCGGCATTCCCTCTGCTGCACCGGCCACGCCATGCAAACCCGCAGGCGCTCCAAGAGTTAGCGGCCAAGACAGCCAAGCAAAGCCTCTATCAGATCAGCACAAAGGGTCTTCCTGCCGAACCGCCCGATCCGGAGGTGCTCAAGGCCGTGAAAACCTTTGCGCGCCCGTACCTTCAAGGCACGCGCCACACCCTCACTTTACGCACTCATACTTTGTCCGTCACCGAATCCGCGCCTCGCTTGAACCAGCGACGAGGCCAACCGCGACCCAAACAGATCCCAGGCAGCCGTGACCGCTGGCACGTCACCGTCAGCAGCAGTGACGAACACGCCGGCATCGTTCACCGGCGGGTACTGACGATGACCGTAGACAAGAAGGGGAAGGTACTGCGCTCCCATATGTCGAAGTAGCAAGATCCATATGCAACAGCAACATGCACTACAGCTTCCTCAAGTGTACTCGTTGCACCGAGTGATGGCGGCCCTTCTCTAGAATGAGTCGGGCGCGTTCGCGCGTGGGGAGGATATTCTCGTGAAGGTTGACGAGGTTGATCTGCCTCCATATACGGCGTGCCACCTCTTTGGCCTCCTCGACAGAGAGATTGGCATAGCGGTGGAAGTAACTTGCTTCATCCTGGAAGACGGTATCGCGTAGGTGCAGGAAGCGCTCGATATACCACTGTTCAAGATACTTCTCCCCCGCATCGACATAGATGGAGAAATCGAAGAAGTCAGAGACAAAGACGCGCGGCTTCTCGCCTGGGGAAGTCGCGCCGCTCTGTAACACATTCAAGCCTTCAAGGATGACAATATCCGGCTCCTCTACGACTTGCACCGCTCCCGGAACGATGTCGTAGGTCAGGTGGGAATAGACCGGAGCGGTCACGCGGGGTCGTCCTGACTTGACATCGGCCACGAAGCGAACAAGGCAGCGGAGATCGTAGCTTTCCGGGAATCCTTTGCGGTGCATGATGCCCCGCTCCTCCAGCACTCGGTTGGGATAGAGGAAGCCGTCGGTGGCGACAAGATCGACTCTGGGATGCGCTGGCCATTGGGCAAGTAGGGTCTGGAGGATGCGCGCGGTCGTGCTCTTGCCCACCGCCACACTACCCGCCATGCCGATCACGTAGGGTACCTTCTTTGCTGGATTGCCCAGGAAGGTTTCTGTCACCTCGTGCAGTGTCTGCGTGGAGGTGATGTAGAGATTGAGCAACCGCGCGAGCGGCAGGTAGATCGCGGCCACCTCCGCCAGCGATACCTCCTCATTAATGCCCTGCAACATCTGTAGATCGCTCTCGGAAAGGGGCAACGGGA
>JALZCF010000009.1 GCA_030863245.1 Chloroflexota bacterium | reverse complement strand
GTGGCTGCACCCCGCCCTCCACATTACTGCGATGGGCTCCGATGCCGAGGAGAAGCAGGAACTTGCCGCCGAGGTCTTACAACGGGCCGATCGCGTGGTCTGCGATCTCAAGGCGCAGTGCCTGCGCCTTGGCGAGCTCCATCATGCGGTTGAGGCGAGGCTTATTGACGCTGGATCAGTCGTCGAGTTGGGAGACATTACATCGGGCTGTCAACCGGGCCGAACAGAAACAGAGCAAATCACCGTCTGTGATCTCACAGGTGTTGGCGTGCAGGATACCGTTATCGCACGCCTGGCCTACCGTAAAGCGCTCGAACAGGGCTACGGCGTTCAGATCGACAGCTCTCAGTAGGCTAGGCGCTTCTCCCTCACGACTGGTCTGGCGGGTTTCAGTCCCGCTCGTTACCCTTACGACGTCGTCGCCATCCAACCATACCCGCGGCGGAGAGGCCCACGAGCCCGACGAGTGTGAGGGGTAGGCGGGATGGTTGCGTTCCCTGTGCGGTTACGCGGTCGAGGGTGACGGCGGTGGGGGATTCGACGAAGCTGATCACGTAGGAGGGCTGAGCATAGCCGGTGACCAGGTAGTCGGGCTCGCCGTCCAGGTTGACATCGCCGACGCCGAGTGCGTCAACGCCTAGATAGTACTCGGCGGTGGTGCCCGTTGCCGTGTGGAGAATGGAGCCGTCGGCACCGGAGTAGATATAGACTTTCCCGGCTGCCGGGGCGCCGCCTGCCGAGGAGCTCCACGCTGCGACGATCAGGTCATCGTGATCGTCACCATTCACGTCGCCGATAGCGCGCCCCGGCCCAAGGCCGTCTCCTGGCATCTCGGAGTCGAAAAGATAGAGCAGCTCGGCATCCTCCGCCCCTGAAAAGATGTAGACGCGCCCATCCCCGTCATTGGCGGCGTAATCTCCAATGTAGACGTCGGGGATGCCGTCGTTGTTCACATCGCCGGCCTCATCCGCAAAGAATCGCCCGAAGGTGAGACTGTTGCTCGGCGTTACGGGATTCATCGTACGAAGCCAAGCGCCGTCGCTCCCCGAAAGCACGTATGCCTGGCCAGCCCCGTTGTTCGCGTGCCGTGCCGCGACGGCCGCGTCTGGCACGCCATCGCCGTTGACGTCGCCCACCGAGCCGTCGTCGTTCACATCCCCCGCACTCGCCGCGCTGTAGCCGAGCCAGTCGTTCTCCTCCCCGAGGAATGTCTGTAAGAGCGTACCGTCGAGGCCGGAGTAGAGATAGGCCTTGCCCTGTGAGGCAGCCGTATCGGAGTAGAAGGGGGCCGTGATGATGAACTCGTGCGCCGCGTCGCCATTCAGGTCGCCCACATCTGCCGCCACCCAGCCAAAGAGATCGGTGCCTACCTGTTCGGGTGTCAGTTCATGGATGACCAGAACATCCGACGCTTTTCCATAGTCGCACATCTGTTCTAAAATAGGTTCCATCACATCGTCGCGCGCTTTCAAAAGGAGAACCGGAGATGTCGGAGGAACTTGTCGTACGGGACGCGAGTGCTTTTATGCCCGCGTTGGATATCGAGCAGGCGGTGAACCGCTTCCGGACTCTGGTCCGTTTTGTGGAGAGCGTGATGCGGGAGGGGATCGACTATGGGACGATACCGGGTACGGGCAAGCCCACCCTGTATAAACCGGGTGCGGAGAAACTCTGTACCCTTTTTGGCCTGACGTGCCGGTTTCGCCTCTTGAAGTCGATAGAGGATTGGACTGGGGAGCAATTCGACGGGGAACCGCTGTTCTACTACCTGTATCGCTGCCAACTCCACCGGGGCGACCTGCTGGTGGCGGAGGCAGATGGTTCCTGCAACAGCCGCGAGAGCAAGTATCGCTGGCGCTACGCCGACCGCGTCTGTCCTTTCTGTGATCAGGCTACTATCATCAAAGGCAAAGAGGACTATGGGGGCGGATGGCTCTGCTGGCGCAAGAAGGGAGGCTGCGGTGCCAAGTTTGCGGAGGGCGATCTGGTGATCGAGGATCAGGTGGTCGGGCGCATCCTGAATGAGGACATTGCCTCCCAGGTCAATACGATTCAGAAAATGGCTCAAAAGCGCAGTCTGGTCGCGGCAACCCTGATCGCGGTCAATGCTTCTGAATTCTTCACGCAGGATATCGAAGATCTGACCGGTATGGACGGGGAGGATGTAGAAAACGGGAACGATCCGTCGAAAACGCACGATTTGAGCAAGTGGGACCGGCCCGATTGGAGCGAGCATTTCTTTGATGAGGCGCTCGCGGTGGAAGAGGGTTACTACACGGACCGTGAGCACGTGATCAGAACCCTTAAGGAACAGGGCTTCTCCAGCCTCAAGCGTGACAAGGCTGACGCCCTACTGCAGATATTGAGGGAGCTCGCCGTTGCGCGCCAGGAGGAGGGGCGGGATACGGATTCCGTTCCCCTGTAGTCAGCCTCTGTCCTCCCTCGCCCCTGTTTCCCCGATCTGTCTCACCTCGCGCAACAGTCGATCGAGATCCTCGCATCGGCTACGATGGAACTGTGGGTTCTCTCGGGCACAGATTGGCAAGCAGGAGGTTATCTTCGAGAGCGAGCTTGCGACAGTGGGAATGTACCGCTGCTCGCCCGTTCATCCCCTCTTCGATTACACACCGATCGAATCCGGACACCTCATCGTCTTTCCGCGGATCCCGGTGCGCATTGTGCACTCGGTGGGCGAGACGGTCGTGACCGATCCCAACGTGGTGATGCTCTACAATCGCCAGGGGAAGTTGCCGTGCCGTCTGCCTACGATTATACTACGCGCCAGAGATACCACAGTGGTTGTGGGATAAAGCCTCGCAAATAAGGGGAGGAAGGTTCGTAGTAGACACTTTAGTGTTGAGGGTGGTTGGTTCACACTAAAGTGTTTACTACGAACCATAGGTGCCTCGAAGGGGAGGCCAAGCAGGAGGGGGCGGCTGTTGATGTTGTTCAGCGCGACCCGCTCGGACCGGCTGCCCCGATGGAACTCTCCGGGGTAGCCGGTTCTTTTATGTGTGACGTTACACTCTTTCATTGAGTAGAAGACCTGACATGAATGACAGATCGGTCGGCATTGTTGCTGCAGGTAGTTATGTACCGGAGAGTGTGATTACTGCTGCGGAGATTGCGGAGCGTAGCGGGATTCCAGAGGATGTCATCCGGACGAAGTTCGGCATCACGCAGAAGCCGGTGGCGGGGCCGGAGGAGCACACGAACGCGATGGCGATCTGGGCGGCGGAGGATGCGCTGGCGCAGACGGATGTCTCGCCGGAGGAGATTGATGTGGTGCTGTGTACGACCGAGGAGTGGAAGGAGTACCCGCTCTGGACGGCCGGCATCAAGTTGGCCTACGATCTGGGGGCGCGGCGCGCCTGGGCGATCGACGTGCAGATGCGCTGCGGTACCACGATGGCGGCGCTGAAGATGGCGAAGGCGCTCATGCTGTCGGATCCGGATATCAACACGGTACTGGTCGCAGGTGGCTACCGCAATGTGGACTTCGTCGATTACAGTAACCCGCGCGCGCGCTTCCTCATCAACCTCAGTGCGGGTGGGGGCGCGCTGCTCCTCCAGAAAAACTACCCGCGCAACCATCTGCTCGGCTCCTCCGTCATCGTCGATGGCTCCTTCTCGCTCGACGTGGTGGTGCCTGCGGGGGGAACCGTCGAGCCGCTGACGCCGGACAACAGGGCGCGCTACTTTCTCGACGTCCCGGACCCCGAGGGCATGAAGCAGCGGTTGGATCGCCTCTCGATGCGGAATTTTCTCAAGGTGATTGACGACGCCCTGGCCCAGAGCGGGCACAGGCGTGAGGACATCGACTATCTTAACATCCTCCACATGAAGCGTTCCGCCCATGAGTACGTGCTAAAAGAGCTCGGCCTGAGCGAGGAGCAATCCTACTACCTCTCCGACTACGGTCATATGGGCCAGCAGGACCAGCCTCTCTCCCTCAAGAAGGGGGTGGAGAGCGGGCGCCTGAAGGATGGGGATCTGATGGTGATGGTCGCGGCGGGGATCGGCTACGCCTGGACAGCGAGTGTGGTGCAATGGGGATAACACTTGAAAACCGCGTCGCCGTCGTCACCGGCGGCGCCAATGGCATCGGCCGTGCGACCACGCTGGCGTTCGCCCAGGCGGGCGCAGCGGTCGCGGTCTGGGATCGAGCGGAGGAAGCCGGGCGCGCGCTGGCCGCCGAAATCGAGGCCAAGGGCGGGCGGGCTTTGTTTATGC
>JALZCF010000689.1 GCA_030863245.1 Chloroflexota bacterium | reverse complement strand
ACCTCTAACAGGCGCTTTGTTAGTACTACTCATACTACAAATCGGTATATCACTCCCATCCTTACCAGCAACCATTGGCGTTTTCGAGTATCTGTGTGTCCTGGCTCTTTCGGTTTTTTCGGTAGATGAAAATGCTGCACTAAGTTTTGGCTTACTGTTACATGCTCTTGTTCTACTTCCGAGTGTTGCTGGTGCCCTCTCCTTCTGGATCTCGGGGTCCCGTTCATCCATTATGAAGAGCATACAGCAGAGTGCGTAAAGCATCGGAGAGTTGACGCAAGCCCAGCACAGTGAAATGAATTTGTCAGAACCTTGTTCTCTGCCCCCACCTTGCAACATTGCAGGGGTACACGTTCACCCTGTACGGCTGAGCGAGGTGCTCGAGCGTGTAGTAAAGGCAGTGGAGACGCGCCAACGTATGAGTGTGATGTACGCGAACGCTCATGCAATCTTGCTAGCGCAGCAAGATGACGATTTCAAGACAGCTATCAACCAGGCAGACCTCGTCTTTTGTGATGGGAATGGCGTACGCCTGGCAAGCTGGCTACTTGGTAGACCCCTTCCTGCACGGTTCACGCCACCTGATTGGATCGACGCGTTAGCGCGGTTGTGTCTGAGGAAGGAGTACCGGCTCTTTCTGCTGGGTGCTGAACCCGATGGTATCGGAGAGGCGGCTCGGAACCTTCGAGTGAGGTTTCCCAGTCTCCAAATCACAACGCATCATGGTTACTTCGAGCCATATGGCACAGAGAATGAGGCAGTACTCGAGCAGATCAACGAGGCTTCCCCTGATGTGCTACTTGTGGGGATGGGTATGCCTCGGCAAGAGCTTTGGATCTTAGAAAATCTTCCTCGTCACTCGACGCCTGTCGTTATAGCGGTAGGAGCCTTGTTCGATTACCTCGCGGGTCGTGTGAAACGTGGGCCTCGCTATTTGACTGACCATGGCCTAGAATGGCTCTGCCGCCTCTGGTTCGAGCCGCGCCGTCTCTGGCGCCGTTACCTACTAGGAAATCCTTTGTTCCTAGGACTTATCCTGCGTGAGTGGTGGCTAATGAGAGAGGGCGATGCATCTGACGAAGCTACCACGTGTAGAGGTGCGACGAAGAGGGAACGCCCGTAATCAACCTCAAGGTCTATAACGCCAGGGTCCACGTAATGGGAAGGTGCTTGTCTGTATTTCCACACTGTTAAGGAGTTGAAAGTTGATTAAGGTAACGATGTTGCGGGACTTCCTCGATCTCAAGCGTCGGTGGCGCTTCACGAGATTGATGCCGGTTGTGCTCTTTCTATCGATAGCTGTTGCTATGCTGTCAATCGGGGGGA
Source organism: Chloroflexota bacterium (assembly GCA_030863245.1). Classification (GTDB taxonomy): domain Bacteria; phylum Chloroflexota; class Anaerolineae; order Ardenticatenales; family Ardenticatenaceae; genus JALZCF01. The sequence continues at coordinate 3,900 of JALZCF010000689.1, read as the reverse complement.
GCGAGGCAGAAGGAGCCACGAACTTATCAGCGCTTTCTTCCTCTGCGTCCTCAATCTCTGGCGAGTACCCTCATCGTCTCTATCTGCCTGTGCTAGAAACGCCTGATTGGCAGTCGCCTTTCGGCGTTGAGTACTGGACCAGTCGACCACTGACATATCCCGAGATGGTGAGCCACATTGATGCCTTGAACCCAGCCTGGATGCGCTTCAATGGGCGGATTTCGTGGCGGGACTTACAGCCAAATGAGGGCGATCCGATTCAATGGGAGCAGATAGCTTCATTTGAAGAGGAGCTACGCACGTTAAAGCGCCTTGGGGTCAAACCGCTTGTGATTATCTCCGACTACCCACATTGGGCCACGATCAATGATCCTTTTCCCACCTCTTGTGGCGCGATTCGGGCAGATAAGTTTGAGGCGTTTGCCCAATTCGTTCGAGAGCTGGTTGCACGATATAAAGTACCCGAGTTCGACGTCCATCATTGGCAGCTGGGCAATGAGCCAGATGTGGATCCTGCACTCGTTCCGCCGGACTATCACCTTGGGTGCTGGGGGGACAGCCAGGATATTTACTACGGTGGGCGGCATTATGGTGAGATGGTCAAGGTAATTGGACCGGCTATCAAAGCGGAGGACCCATCCGCTACCGTATGGCTGGGCGGCCTTTTACTCTACACTCACGATACTCAGACCTCCGATCCCGGAAAACCAGAGATGTTCATGAAGGGGATACTGGAATCGGGTGCAGCTTCTTATTTTGATATGGTTGCATACCACGCCTACGCTGCTTACGACACGGAGGAACAAATCGATCACGAACTTGTGGGTACATGGGGAGAATGGGGCGGTTACGTTATTGGGAAGGCGCGTTTTCTCCGCCAAGTAATGGACGAGTACGGCGTGGATAAACCGTTATTTGTCACCGAGATAAGCCTCATGTGCCGCGAGAGCCAGCCATTGTGTGAGCAACCAAGTGAGCAATTTTATCAAGCGCAGGCAAATCATGCAGTACGTACGATCGTCCGGGGATTGGCCGAAGGTATACAAGGCTACATCTGGTACAGCATCAACGACAACGGATGGCGCTACACTGCACTTCTGAGACGAAATGAGATTAAGCCCGTTTACGTGGCCTATCAAGAACTCATCCAACAGCTGCACTACACAGAATACGCCGAGCCTGTGTGGTACGGTGGGGGAGTGGAAGCTTATTCATTCAGGAGAGTACTCAGCGGGATGAATGAGCAGGTGCATGTGGTATGGACGCGAGACGATGAAACGATCCCTATCCTGGTACCGCAATCGAATTTTGTGCGCGCTATGGACCGTGATGGCAATATTATTACCCCCTCAGTCTCTGGAGACGCCTATCGATTGCTCGCTCAATTCGAGCCTATCTACGTCGTGGTTCGTTCACCCTAGAGTTCGAGAAGGCACTCCAATCAGAATGCACTTGCGCGTTGAGTTTAAAGTGTTTGATCGGTCAGTGAAAAGTCTTGTATAATCTACGACGGAATAACAGTTCCTAGGCTGCTTCCACTTGTAGCCTGTATGACACGATAACACCTTGAGGTTTCTTCCATCGTGGCTCAATCTGCACCAATCTTAAGCAGATACCGACCGGCACCACGCACGCGTAGGCGGACGGGAAGTCTTCTGGCGTGGTTACTGAGTTGGTTACTTGGCCTGACACTGTTCGTTGGCCTAGTAGGCTGGCGCTACGATGTAGCCTACACGGGACGTATCTTCGAGGGTGTAAGCGCTAACGGAGTTGCACTAGGTGGTCTCACGCCTGCTCAAGCTACTGCTGCACTCGAAGCGCGGCCTCCCTCGATTAACAGTGAGCGACTAGTGCTCCGCGTTGCTGGCGAGAGCTGGGTTGCGACGATGACAGACTTGGGCATTCATTTAGATGCAACAACCATGGCGCACGAGGCCTACCTTCGGGGACGCACAGGAAGTGTGGTCCAGCAATGGCTTGACCGTTTCGTGCTCTGGCATGGCGCGAGTGATGAGAGACAGGTGCAACCAGCTTACAGGCGTGACCTCGTTGCCGTGGACGCGTTGCTAACTCGCATCGCAAACGAGGTGGCGCGGGATCCGCAGGATGCCAGGCTCCACGTCCAGGGCCTCTCCGTGAGCAGTATGCCCGCACAACCGGGTCGGCAACTGGACATTGAAGCCAGTCGGCAGAGACTCGTGCAGGCAACAGATGCGGGTGAGCGTGCTATCGATCTTGTTCTAACCGAACGTGTGCCGCACATCATAGGGGCGGAGGAAGCGGCCGCGAAAGCACGTGAATTACTGACTTCTCCGCTGCTCTTATACTTTGAGCAGCCCGAATTCCACCTTGATGATACTGGTTATGTAGCGACGACGGAGCGCCGTCAATGGACAGTAGACCGTGAGCGCCTCTCCGAGATGCTGTTCCTACTCAGTGAGCCTTTAGAGAGCGGACAGTACGCTTGGAACGTGCGCCTGAAGCCAGAACTCCTGCGCGAGGAGATCGAGCAGCTTGCTAACGAGATTAACCGCGAGCCGCGGGATGCCCGCTTTGATTACGACCCCGACACCGGTGTGCTCACGCCACTCGTCGTGAGCCAGGATGGGCTACGCGTGGATGTAGACGCCTCGCTATCTGCTGTCGAGCAAGCGCTGAGTGAGGGGGTGCACGAGGTTCAGCTCAGCGTGACAACAGTTCCGCCACGCGTGGTGACATCGGACGCATCAAAGTTCAACATCAGCGGGGTTGCCGCCCGGGGGTTTAGCAACTACACCGGCTCGGCCTACGAGCGGATAGTGAATGTAGGTGTTGCGGCAAGCATGTTCCACGGCATCGTCATCCCGCCTGGTGGCGAGTTCAGTTTCAACGAACACCTAGGTTGGGTGGTGGACGCGACCGGCTACGAAGAGGGCTACATTATCTCCGGCAACCGGACGGAGGTGGACGTGGGGGGCGGCGTCTGCCAGGTCTCCACGACGGCCTTTCGTGCCGCCATCGACGCCGGCTTTGAGATTACTGAACGTCACCCGCATGCCTACCGCGTGCCCTACTACGAGAATGGGTCGCCCCTTGGCTTCGATGCAACTGTCTTCTCTCCCTGGGTGGACCTCAAGTTCCGCAACAACACCGAGAATTACTACTTGATGGAAGTTGAAAACAACCCCGATGCTAACACGCTCGCCATCAATCTCTATGGCCCATCGACAGGGCGTGAGGTGGAGGTGCTCTCTACCACGGTTGAGACGATCCCGCATGGCCCTCCCATCTATGAGACCGATCCGGCCCTACCACCCGGCACAGTAAAGCAGGTCGATTGGTCACACCCTGGTGCAACTATCAAGCTTGAGCGGATCATCCGTGATACGAATGGAAACGAGATAGGGCGCGATGTCTTCTGGAGCGACTACAAGCCGTGGCAAGCTCGCTACCTCCTCGGCCCAGGCGGGTAAACTAGAGTAGCCTAGTGACAGCTGCTGGCCCTGCTGGCAAGTAGCATTACGGACACATGCAGGGCCGGAAGCGATCAGGCAACAGCGAGTAAGTGTCGACGAAGGGTAGCAGGAGGACATCTTTGAGACAAGTATATTGTGCATTATTTGCTATAGTACTGTTGGGACTGTTACTGAGCGCCTGTAACCCCAATCCTTCCCCTACGACGCCGCCACTTGCGACAGCAACAGGGCTCCCCGTAGCGCCCGAGAACCTTGAAGAGGGGGATCAAGAAGAGTATCCTGCGCCATCCGGCGAGGAAGTTCTACCACAAGGATACCCACCACCACAGTCAACAACCGTTCCGGAAGAGTATCCACTTCCGACACCACCTCCCACAATCGATCCTTACGCGTCTCCTGAATCTTGATATAGCTGCCGGAACCAAAACGCCCCGCTTTGCAGAGC
>JALZCF010000684.1 GCA_030863245.1 Chloroflexota bacterium | reverse complement strand
CCTCTGGGTCGTTCAACTCCGCTCCGGAGGGCGCAGGAACCGGACCCTGTAGGAGCGGATCATCGGTAGCGCGCATCCAGCCCTCAAGCCGGGTGCGCATCTCCTTCAGTACCGAGCGCATCGCCGGTTCCTCGGCAAGGTTGTTCGCCTCATTCGGATCAAAGATCAAATCGTAAAGCTGCTCCTGCGGGATCGTCCGGTTCTGCCAGCCGTGTTGCATCCACAGCATCTTGCTCGGACTGTCGTCACAATTCGCCAAAACCGGGCCGGACCGCTCTCCGAAGCGACGGATGTACTTGTAGCGCTCGGTGCGCACGGCACGCTGCGGCTCATAGGCAGCATGGTAGCTCAGTTCCGCGAAGATCTCCTCGTTGATCTGTGACCGCTCCCCACTGAGCAAGGGCATCATGGAGTGTCCCTCTAGCCAGGCCGGATAGGCAATATCCAGTAGGTCGCAGAAAGTTGGGAAGAGGTCTATGTGGGAGACTAACGTATCGTAGACACGACCGCCACGAAAGAGTCCAGGCCCACGCATGATGAGCATCACGCCGATGCCGTGGTCGGTAAGGTTGCCTTTCATGCCGGGAAAGGCAAGACCATGATCGGTCGTGCAGAACAGCAGCGTGTTGTCTGCCATCCCGCTCTCATCCAGCGCTGCCAGGACCGCTCCGATCCCCTCGTCCAGCTGGCGCGCACTGGCTTTGAATCCTGCCATATCCTCCCGAGTCTCTGGGGTATCGGGCAGCGGTACGGGTGGCTGACAGAAGCGGGGATCTTCTGTGGGGCCAGACGGGAAGTCGCGATGGGTTTCGGTAAAACCAACTGACAGGAAAAAGGGTTGTTCAGGCTCTGAACTCAAGAATGCTACAGCCGCTCGAGCCACCTCTTCAGCCTGTTCGCCGGAACCTTCCGCTATATGATCATAGCCAATGATGTCCGGCTCGTGCGCAATGTGTTGCATGCCGATCAACGTCGAGTGGTAGCCCACCTTGCGCAAGGTGTGGATGATGTGTTGGCGGTAGTCGTATAGCGAGAAGCCACGATGGGCCAACCCCACCATTCCGCTACTATGAGCCGATTGACCGGTCAGGAGGCTGGCACGGCTGGGCGAGCAGGAAGGTGCCGCACAGAATGCCTGGCGGAAGAGAATCCCTTCCTCCGCCAAGCGTTGCAGATGCGGCGTAGGGATGGCATAGCCGTAAGGCCGGACATATCGTCCGGTATCGTGCGAGTGGAGATAGAGGATATTGGGGTAGCGCATATTTCTCCTACGTTTGTGTACGAACTCGGCCTGGTCATTTGAAACGCCGTATCAGCGCGAGGACAATGTTAGATGGACAGTTGTTCTCGCCCTTGTTGAAGAATAAAGTCACTCTAGAAATTTGTCGAAAGTGGCGGTTGGTTCGAATGATAAGGGAGCAGGGCCGATGATGACGGAAGATGAGCCGTGGCAGGCGGATGGACAGGTTCCCTTCGTGGTTGTAGAAAGCTTACAGGAGGCAGACGCGATGAGAGAAGAGCAACCGACAGCGAGCGTATTCTACGCAGAGTGGGCAAAGTATCAGCAAGCGCTCAAGGATGCCCTAGCTCCACTCACAATGGAGCAACTATCCCTGCAGGCAGCCCCAACGCTCCGCTCCATAGGTGAGATAGCGGAGCATATCATCGCGGCGCGTGCGTGGTGGTTCAAAGGATTTATGGGCGAAGGCAGCGAGGAAATCGCGCGCTACTTCAGCTGGGACGAGCCGGATGCACCGAGACGGAGTGCGGACGATCTGGTGGGCGGACTTGATAGAACTTGGGATCTGATGGTCGAAGCATTATCCCGTTGGAGCGCTTCCGACATGCAGCACACGTTCCCGCATGAGTGGCGTGGGGAATCTTACAATCTCTCGCGCAGCTGGGTCGTGTGGCACGTACTTGAGCACGATCTCCATCACGGCGGTGAACTATCTATCACGCTTGGTATGCATGGCCTCCAGGCACCTGACATCTAGCACTCCGTCCCACTCGCCCTCCAGGACACCTTCAACCCTGTGAGGTTGGTTCGTGAGACTTACTCACGCACCTCAGTTATCTTCTGAGGGGGAACCTCCGAGGCCGTCACGGCCCCCTCTCCGCGCTCCCCCTCGGCGACGAGTTGTTGAGTGGTGCCGCGTGGGGTGAGGAAGGCGATGGCTAGCCCAATCAGCGTCGCGGCGAGTGCGATGTAGAAGGCGGGGTGGAGCGCGTCCGCCAAGAGTTGCTGGAACGCCTCTGCCACGGCAGGCGGAAGTGTCAGCCCGCTGGCGCGGTCGAGTAGGGCTTGCGGATCCACGTCCTGGCCGCCTGGCAACATGGCGAGACCCTGACTCAGTCGCGCCGCCATCACCGCGCCGAGCAGACTGACGCCGATGGTGCCGCCGATCTGCCGCACGAATTGTAAGGCCGAGGTCGCAACCCCGAGGCGGCTGCGTGACACGCGGTTCTGCACGGCGACGAGGTAGGCCGTGATGGTCAACCCCATGCCGAGGCCCATGAGCAACATGCTGAGCAGGGCTAGCCACTGCGGGCTGGTTGGCCCGAGGCGCGTCAGCAAGAATCCGCCGAGGACCATGCTCCCCATGCCGCCCTCAGCGATGCGACGCGGCCCGACGCGTAGGAGCAAGTACCCGCTCGCGATGCTGCCCCCGACCCACCCGAGTACCATTGGGGTGAGAGTGGCTCCCGCGCGGGTGGCACTGGTGCCGAGCACGCCCTGGACGAAGAGGGGGATGTAGGCCATGGTGCCGAAGAGGGCGAGCCCCGCCACGAAGCCGTGCGCGCTCGCGGCCGCGAAAAGCCGGTCGCGGTACAGGTTCAACGGGATAAGAGGGTCCGATACCTGGCCTTCCACCCAAAGGAACGCCGCCAATAGCACCAGCGAGGAGGCGAGGAGGCCGAGTAGGCGCGGGTCGCGCCAGGCCCAGTTGGTGCCACCCTGCAGCAAGGCGTAGAGGAGCATCAACACGCTGACCGTCAGCAGGATAGCGCCCAGGAAGTCGATCCGCCGGCTGCCTCGCTCCTCGACCGGCTCTTCTAGAAAGAGCCAGAGTAGCGTCGCAGCTACCAGGCCGAAGGGGATGTTGAGGTAGAACACCCAACGCCAGGAAACATTGTCTACCAGAAAACCACCGACGAGCGGCCCGACCACACTAGAGATACCCCATACGCCCGAGAAAAAGCCCTGCACGCGCGCCCGCTGCTCTAAGGTGAAGATATCGCCGATGATGGTGAAGGCCATCGGCGTCAACGCGCCTGCGCCCAGTCCCTGGAGTGCCCGGAAGAGGACCAGTTCAATCATGCCGCTTGCCTGCCCGCTCAGGGCCGAGCCGAGGAGAAAGAGAAAGACACCCACCATGTAAATCGGCTTGCGTCCGTACAGGTCGGAGAGGCGACCGAAGAGTGTAATCGTGGTTGTAGAGGCAAGCATATAGATAGAGAAGACCCAACTGTAGATTTCGAGCCCACCCAGCTGGGCCACGATGGTCGGCATAGCCGTACTAACGACGGTGCCCTCCAGCGAGGCGAGGAAGAGACCCATCATGAGGGCGAAGGTGACGATGACGAGGTGGCGTTGATCCATCGCTCCTTGTTCACGCTCTTCGTGCATGCGCTGAGCTTATGCTTTTTGCCCTGACCCGGCAAATTAAGAGCGGGAAGCGGAACGGCGTGTAGTTGGCGGCCTGCCTTTTTCTACCATGATCTTGGAGTTGACAGCGCTCCGGTGGGTCGTATACTGGCACTGGAAGGTTGTATCACGTACCATGTCTCGGTAGGCATGCTTTGTCCCGCATCCTTTATCTGATTGGGACCTGACAGCAGAGGAGGAGATCTGTGTCAGCCGAAGAGAATCCAACATCTGTCCAGATTGTCGGCCCCACTGAAGGCAGGTCGCTTCTCTGGGGGTTTGCGGTCTACAAACTGTTGGGCGAAGACACCGGAGGTGCTTTCTCCGTGATAGAGCATAATCTCCAACCGAGGACCTTAGCCGCCCCAATGCATACGCACCGCGATGTGGACGAGATGTCCTGTGTCCTGGAGGGTGAGATCGGCGCGCGAATCGGTGACCAGGAAGTGCATGCCGGGCCCGGCACACTTGTCCTCAAGCCGAAAGGGATTCCGCATACCTTTTGGAACGCAGGTCCCACTCCGGCGAGGCTCTTGGAGGTGATTTGGCCGGCGGGGTTCGAGCGCTACTTCGAGGAACTGGATCAATTATTAAGCTCGACTGCTGGCCAGCCTGATCCAACTCAGATTGTGCAGCTCGCCGACAAGCACGGGATGGAGATGGACATGGGGAGCCTTCCTGAACTGATGGAGAAGTATGACCTGAAGCTGGGGGGATAGAAGGGCAAGCTACTGGAAGTCAGTCTGACTTTGTCGTTGATCGCCGCTCACTCTTCGAACCGGACAGAGCGCGTATCCCACTCTCTGCCGGTCCGAACGCACAGTGGCTCGTAGAGCTCAGGGCGCCGCGCCTTCAACCAGCGCCGTCCTGAGGAGGTCGGGAGGGTCTCTGCATCGAGGTCAGCTACGACCATGTCGTCGTCGGCTTTACCCGTCTCCACTAGAATCTCGCCGTACGGATCAAGGATCATGGCGTTTCCCGTCCGCACCTCATCGTCATCCGTCCCCACCCCGTTGCTGAAGATCAGAAACATCCCGTTGTCGTGTGCCCGCGCCGGCAGCCAGCGCATCAACCACCCACGTCCTTTCGGCCCGCGGAACTCTGCCTCGATCGCGGCGGGGTCTTCTCTGCGCCGCTCCCAGAGAGCTGGGTCGATGGCCCCCATCGCGCGCGGACTGCGCGACCGACAGCCGCCGGTCTGGTGAGGGGCCAGTAGGACCTCGGCACCCATTAACGCCGTGATCCGCGCATTCTCGATGATGTTGTTATCGTAACAGATGAGGACGCCGACCTTACACCCGTGCGGCGTATCGAAGACGGTGTAAGCGTCGCCCGACTTCATGTAGGGGCTGATGAACGTGTGTAACTTGCGGTGACAAGCGGTGTGGCTGTCCGGCATCGCTACGACGTAGCTATTGTACAACGACCCATCACCCGCCCGCTCGATCAGCCCGGCCCCGATCGTCATCTCGTGCTCAGTGGCAAGCGACAGCAGCAACTCGGTTGAAGGGCCGGCAGGGATCGGCTCGGCCAGCTCGTCGATGGCTTCCCGCGGCAGCTTGCGGACGTGCCAGTAACCAGTAATGCACATCTCCGGGAACGCGATCAACTCCACCTGACGGGCAGCTGCCTTTTCGACAAAGGCCCTAATCTTGTTTAGGTTGGCCGGCTTATCACCCGGTAGGTGCTGAAACTGAACGGAGGAAGCGCGAATATTCTTCATGGGACGGAAGTATAGCGTCTCTGAAGGGCGCTGGAAAGTATAAATGGCATCATTAGGCCTGATGGAGCTGTATGAAGTTACCGCACGTATCTTCGAATACAGCCTGGGCTCCCCATTCCGTTTTGGTTGGTGCCTGACTAAACACCACGCCTAGTTCTTGAAGTCTTTCACACTCTTTTTGAATATCCTCAACCCCCAATACGATGGCAGGAAGCCTTTCCTGGTAGAGCGCTTCTTGGTATGTCTTGGCAATCGGATTGCCGTTTGACTCAAGAAGTAACCCCGTACCGTCCGGCTCTTCGGGCGACGCAACTATCGCCAAGTGGGCTTCCGGGATGTAGAC
>JALZCF010000670.1 GCA_030863245.1 Chloroflexota bacterium | reverse complement strand
AGTAGCGCCCCGCCATCTTGCCCAGGAAGTCGGCAAAGGTCTGCGGGTTCTGCGGCGGACCGGCGACGTGGGCGTCATAACCGGCCTCACGGGCCCAGCCCGGCGCCCCGACGACCGAGAAGAGCATGGCAACGCCGTTGGCCTTCGCCTCGTTGGCAATCGCATCCATCTCCCCCCAGTTGATCTGGCCCTGCTGGGGTTCCCACACCTTCCACTCGATCTGCTGCTTGAGCCAGTTGAAGCCTAGGTTCTTGGTCGAACTGTAGATCGGTGTGCGATCGTTGAAGATCATATGCGCCTGGAGGCCGTAGTGGAAGCCCCCAGTAGGTGCACTAGTGGTAATTGGCGGGGGTGCAGGGGTAGACACGGTGCTGCCGGCTGGCGGACCCGCTTCAGTAGCCAGGGCGCCAGTGGGAAGGTGCTGCAGTTCCTTGGCGATGTCACCCCCGTTAGCTATGGTGACCTGACCCGCTCTAGCCCATGGCACATCCTCTTTCCACTCCTGCAGGACGGCGCGCTGCAGGCGTATCGCGTAGTGGTTGCCCATATCTGTCACTTCCGAGTTCGGCAAGCCGAAGAAGAGCAGCGGGTCACTCACGCTGAAGTAGGTGCGCTGCAAGGCGGGGCGCACACTCAAGAGCGCCTGCCGTTTCTCCTTCGCTTCTTGGAAGGGTACGTTCTCCCCTTCCCAACCGATGGGCAATTGGTAGGGCGTCTGCCGGACGTCCATCAGGCGCTGGTCGAAGCCACGGTGATGCAACTCATCAAAGACATTGACGAAGGCCACGTAGTTACCGTCCGGGCGCCACTGGAATACCGCCTTCTGGAAGGCTTGTGTGATGAAGCCATCGCGCATGAAACGTTGCGAGATTGGATAGCCCACGTTCTGCAGGCCATAGCGCTGGAAGGCGCTCAGAAACCTCGCATTGCCGTCGTCACACACCGAATAGCCACCGTTCCCGCTGCCCGTCTCCGTAAAGAACTGGCAGGTCGCACCAGCCGTGATGGGCGGCGCCACGTCGCTATTCGAGGGGGCAGGTGTCACCTCTGAGCCGCTGTCTACGCCAGATTGCGGCACTGGTGAGGCCAAGGCCGACGAGAGTGGAAGAACGCTTGCCAACAAGGCTATTGTGAGAATAATTGCAAATAAACGGGGAGATTTGTACATCTTTATGCTCCTACTAGGACGCGCAAGCGCCCGACTTTTCCACGATAAAAGTGCGCCCTTGGGGGGCGCACATGAACATAGATTCCTGCTCTACGGCTTGATCACCTTCTGGAATTTGATTAGATACTCCACATGGATCGTCCAGTCACGTAGGTTTAAGTCCCCTAGTCCCAGACCATACACTGTATCGCTCGGCAACCCATCGACTTGTACGGAGTAGGCATTCCCTGCTGAGTACATCGGGAAATTCAAGCTGTACTCCGGGAAAGGTTTTGCCTCTGTAAACAGCTGCTGGCTACCGCCACCCCATCGAATCGTCACGGGTTGCCCGACGACCTTGCCACCAGACTCATCCAGCACGTCCACAAAGATGGAGTGGCGCCCCCCCGCCTCACTCTCGTCGTGCCAGATGACCTCGACAGCACGCCAGTACGCCTGGCCCGACGAAACGCTTGCTGGTAGGACACCAACACCTAAGGCAGGCAGGCGCGCGTCGAGGTTGCGCCCAGGTTCAGACGATACGGGCGGTGCAGGTGCAGGCGCGGGCTCGGGTGTGGGGACGGGTGTCTCTACAGGTTGAGCGATCGGAACTGCGGGCACACCGACTGTGCCTCCAGTGGGTGGAGCCGTCTCCATAACGAGGGCACTGGCGGGAAGGTGCTGCAGTTCCTTGGCGATGTCGCCTCCGTTCGCCACGGTGACCTCGCCCGCACGTGCCCACGGCACATTCTCTTTCCATTCCTGCAAGACGGCGCGCTGCAGGCGTATCGCGTAGTGGTTGCCCATATCCGTCACTTCCGAGGTGGGCAGTCCGAAGAAGAGCAGCGGATCACTCACGCCGTAGTAGATGCGACGCAACGCCGGCCGGACGTCCAGAAGCGCCTCGCGCATAATCCTGGCTTCTTCAAAGGGAACATTGACCCCTTCCCAGTTGGGCGGCAGTTGGTAAGGCGTCTGCCGGACTTCCAGCAGGCGCTGGTCGAAGCCACGACCGGACAGTTCATCAAAGACATTGACGAAGGCCACGTAGTTACCGTCCGGGCGCCACTGGAATACCGCCTTCTGGAAGGCTTGCGTGATGAAGCCATCGCGCATGAAACGTTGCGAGATTGGATAGCCCACGTTCTGCAGGCCATAGCGCCGGAAGGTGCTCAGAAACCTCGCATTACTATCATCACATACCGAATAGCCACCGTTCCCGCCGCCCGTCTCCGTAAAGAACTGGCAGGTCGCACCAGCCGTGATGGGCGGCGCCACGTCGCTATTCGAGGGGGCAGGTGTCACCTCTGAACCACTACCCGGTGCGGGTTGGGGTGCCGAGGGAGCTGGCGCAGCGAGTGCTCCCTCCCGGAACTCGACCCGCACGGCATTCACGGCCCCCTCGCCCTCGCAAGTTGCGGTCGTCTGGACCGCCACCGGCTCCGATAGCAGATTGTTACTGCCGTCGACCACCGCCACGTAGAAGGTTTGGTTGTGGCGATCTTGACCCAGCGAGAAGTCCCAGCCACCACCAGAAATCCATTCATTGTGGTAGCCGCCCGACTCATCATAGTAGCTCTCGCCACCGTCCCACCAAAACCGTACCTTCACACCATTCTTGGCGTTACCGGCACTATCCAGCACTGCACCAAAAAAATGCGTGCCCCCACAGTTCTTGAACGTCTGCACGACTCGACCGCCATATTGAGTAGGGGATTGCGGCGGTGAGGCAGCGACGGCTGCCGAGAGCGGAATAACAGTCGCCAACAGGGCTACTGCGAGAATCACTGCAAACAAACGGGGAGATCTGTACATCAACTAACGTTCCTCCTAGGACGCGTGAGCGCCCGACTTTTCGGTGGGGTAGTGGCCACATCGCCACTATCTTCTCAAGACATAGGCGCCTATTCTACGAGAAGTTGCTTTTGATGCAAGTTTTGCAGCCGATTGCTATCACCGGTTAGAAGGGGAATTGTGGAGAGTGTAGGGAGGGCAAGTAAACATATCATGAATATCGATGCGATATTTTGTGACAGTTTTTCCACTGTACCGTTAACGCTGTTCACCGAGGCCAAACGCACCATGAATGGCACGTACTGCACGATGCGCATCCGCATGCTCCACGACAAAGGAGACATTGTACTCGCTGGAACCTTGCGCGATCGAGAGGACATTGATGGACGATTCACCAAGTGCCGTGAAAAGTCGTCCTGCTATGCCGGGTGTTCCGCGCATGGCTGCGCCCACGACTGCGATAATGACCACATTCTCCTCTCGCCAGATGGAGTCAATGTTGCCCTGCAACAGCTCGACGTGGAATGTCTCTTCCAGTGCTACCCGCACGGCCTCACTCTCCTCGTCACGCACGACGAAGCAGATAGACTGCTCACTGGAACCCTGGGAAATCATCAGCACGCTGGTGCCAAGTTGCGCTACCGCACCGAAAACGCGCGCAGCAACGCCAGGGATACCGAGCATGCCACGTCCCTCCACGGCAACGAGTGCGAGACCGGGAATCGAGGTGACTGCCTTCACTGGCGCACCATTGCTTGTGTCGCTCGTGATCCATGTGCCCGGATAGGCCGGGTTGAACGTATTCAGCATGCGGAGGGGGATATCCTTTTCAATGGCAGGACGTACGGTTCGGGGATGTAGCACCTTCGCACCAAAGTAGGCCAGTTCGGCGGCTTCCGTGTAGGAGAGTTGGTCGATCGGGTGGGCCTCAGGCACGATACGCGGGTCAGCGGTAAGCACGCCATCTACGTCACTCCAGATCCAGATCTCGTCGGCATCGAGGGCATGGGCCAGGATAGAGGCGGTATAGTCGGAGCCACCGCGCCCCAGTGTCGTGACAATTCCAGCACGCGTTGCACCCAGAAATCCCGTCACTACCGGGGTAAATTGCGCTTCCCATAAGGGTAACAACGTGGCACGTGCTCGCTCGCCCGTCGGTTCAAGCAAAGGATTGGCATTGCCGAACTGCGCGTCGGTGACGATGATGCTGTCCGCCATGACAGCCTGCGCGGGACAGTCAAGCGATGAGAGGTAATCGGCGAAGAGCATCGCGCTAAAGCGTTCACCGAGAGAGGAAATGAAATCCATCGCGCGAGGAGTGATCTCGCCCAACACGCTGATTGCCGATGCAAGATTGGCGAAGTTGCTTAACTCTGCCTCAATCGCACCTAGTACATCCCAATGCTTACGAGGGAGCAGTTCCACCGCTGCCTCATGATGCTTCTCCCACAGTGCTTGCTTCGCCTGCTCTGGCGCACCATGGTTGCCTTCCGCAGCAGCAATCGCCGCATTGATGAGCAGGTCGGTGACACCACGCATGGCACTCACGACAACGATCGCTCGAGCACCGCCTTCACGAGCAGCAGTCACCCGCTCTGCCGCCTGCCGTATCGCATCGGCACTTCCCACGCTCGTCCCGCCAAACTTCATCACAATTCTCTTTGTCATAGTGTCCTCGATGGTCTGTTAGCTCAGGAGTAACTCCGCCAACGCCTCGATACGGTTAGGAATAGATACCTTGCGCTTTGGCCGTGTTTGGAGGTGCTGGATTTCTTCTGAATCGTCCACAGCAATCCCTGCGGCCGCACGAAGTTCGTCAGCGAATTTCAAGGGGGAGGCGGTGGCCAACACAAGCTGTTTCAGTTCAGGGTTTCCGTGACGTGCCGCTACCCCCCACCCTACTGCACTGTGAGGACAGAGCAGGTAGCCGTATCGCTCTTGCACATGATGGATGGTGCGCACGGTTTCAGAGTCATCGATGGAGAAAGCGCTTAGGACCCGGCGGAAGCGTTCAAGGTCGTGATTGAACAATTCGAGAATCCGCGCGAAGTTGCTGGGAGCACCGACATCCATCGCGGTAGAGAGAGTCTGTACGGTTGCGCTCGGATCGTACACGCCACTTTGGTAGTAGCGAACGACTGCATCATTCCGGTTCGTCGCCGCGATGAATCGAGGTAGCGGTACGCCCATCTCTCTGGCGAATAGCCCCGCCGTCAGATTCCCGAAGTTACCGGAGGGCACGACAATCTCCAAGTCCGAGTGGCCTAGCTGGAAGTAGGCATAGACGTAGTAGATGATCTGGGGAATCAAGCGGCCGATGTTGATAGAGTTAGCAGAGGTCAGATTCAGATGTTGGAGACGCGGGTGGACAAATGCCTGTTTCACCAGCGCCTGGCAATCATCGAAGACGCCATCCACCTCAACCGGCACAACATTGTCTGCGACGCGCGTAAGCTGCTCTTCCTGCAATTTACTCACCTTGCTCTTCGGAAAGAGCACGACCACCTGAATGTTGTCAATATCAGAAAAGCCGTGGGCGATAGCACCCCCTGTATCACCCGAGGTAGCAACCAGCAGCAGCGCCTGCTCGCCCCGTTTCCGTAAAAAGTAAGCCATCAACCGAGCGAGGTAGCGTGCTGCGACATCTTTGAAGGCCATGGTTGGCCCATGAAAGAGCTCCAGCATCTGAAACTCACCCACCTCGCGGATAGGGACAGGGAATGATTGAGCCCCTATCACAATCTCGCGGAGCGCTGTCCTTTCTATCTCCTGACCGAACCACTTAAGGAGAACCTGATAACCCACCTCCTGAAGAAACCCCCGCTGATCATCCGGCCCCAGCCTCTCGCGTCTCCCTCGAAGTTGTTCTATCTCCTCCGTGGTGAAACGTGGAAGGCGTTCGGGGAAGTACAAACCGCCATCGGGCGCTAACCCGTGCATCAGCGCTTGCTCAAGTGTGACAGGCGGGGATTGTTCGCGAAGGGAGTAGTAATTCATCTGAGTCATGCGTCATCTGCAGATGGCAAAGAAAAAGCTCCGACTCTTGCGTCGGAGCCTCGTTGCTCACTGCTAGCTACTCATCCTTTTCTTTGTTGATCTGCTCGGCCGCTATCGCAGCAAGCATGCGGCGCGCGTCGTCATCGTCAGGGTTTTGTTCCAGTGCACGAGTAAAATGGGCCACGGCACGCAAACTCTCCTCTCTGACTCTGTAAATCAACCCCAGCATGTAGTGAACGTTTGGAACGTCGGGCTGTGCTGTCAACGCCTGCTGGTAGGCGTCGATAGCGTGATCCTGCTGGATCCTACTGCTTTCTTCCATCGGCCCTAGACGCGCAGCCGCCAAGTTGATCCACAAGTTAGCGTTCTCCGGAGCAACCTTCAGAG
>JALZCF010000655.1 GCA_030863245.1 Chloroflexota bacterium | reverse complement strand
CTTCAGCTACAACCTGGCCATCCCGGCCCAAGTTGCAGGGGGAACCTTCTGGGCGAGCGAGATCGCAGACTCAGCGACACCTCTCGATCAGACGATCAACTTCTCTGTGGGCTGCCACGCTGGGTTCAATCTGCCGAATCGGTGGGCAACGGAGCAGGACCCTGGGATGGATTTTGCCGAGGCGTGGATGCAGAAGGGAGGAAGCTGGGTCGCCAACACGGGCAACGGGTATGGCATGGACGACAGCGTCGATCTCTCGGAATTGCTCATGCTGCATTTCCAGGAGGAGCTCGGTGCCCCCGATCCTATCAGTGGCGAGGATCAGGACGTGCCGCTTGGCTGGGCGCTGGTGCGGGCGAAGCAGCGCTACTTCAACTGGGTCGGGCCGGTGAGCTTCGGCCTGTACCGGGAGAAAATCCTCATCGAGGCCACCCTCTATGGCCTGCCGATGCTCAAGGCGGATCTCCCCTACAGTGTGCCCGTGCCCGAGCATGAGCCGCTGGATTGCTCGTCGCCCGCGGCTGTGTGTACCGATACGCGGCTTGCCGATGGTCCAATCTTAGCAAAGGAAAGGCGAACGGAGCCGCACGAAGGTGGCGATCTCGTCGTCCAGGACTTGGAATTAAGCACCGGACTGGAGGTGCAGGAAACGCCCAACGGCGCGTACCTGACCTGGCACGGGCGGAGCGCAGCTGTGCCGGGGCGCCCGATCCAGCCGCAAGCCGCCATACCAATCGGCCTGCAGGATGCCCCACCAGCACGCAACGCGATCTTGCTCAGCGCGACGTACGAGACCTTCGAGGGGTGGAACCCGGCCATCTCACGGCCAATCACCGACACACAGCGGCCCGAACCGGAATACAATCAACCGGGTTGGTGGCCGCCGACTCTCTTTACCATCAATACCCTCTTTACTCAGGAGGGACCCAAGGAGCAGATCGTCCTGAACCCGGGCCAGTTCTCGTTGCCCGGTACCCAGCGTGCCTACAGCGACTGGGAGATTATCGACATCCATAGCGATACTGAGGATCGTGAGTGGCCCACGATCTGGTGGACCTCATCGGTATCAGACAGCTCCGGGATCGACTTCACCGTGGATGCGGAAGACCCCTCCGGCATCAACCGGGTCGTGATTAGCTACACAGACGGTGCAGGCCGGTGGGATAGCCTGCAGCTGAGCCATGACCCGGACGACAACCTGTTCAAGGGGCGCCTCAATATCACGAACGGGACCGGCATCCAATACTTCGTGCAGGCGGTGGATAACGCCGGCAATGTTGCCCAGTACACCGACAAGCAGGGGTACTTCCCGGCCGGTGAGCTACCCCCACCGCCGCCCGCGCCCACGCTATCACCGACGCCGACGAGTACACTCAGTCCAACCCCGACGGCGACCGGCACGCCAGCTGTATCGCCAACGCCTACCGCCACGGCAACGCCACCTAGCGATCAAGGCGCCCTCTACCTACCACTCGTCAGCAACCGGTCCGGCTCCGCTCGAGCCACCACCGAGAACGGAGATGGGAAGCAGCCAACCCTGCCATCGTCTTACTTGATGGTAGGCAACCGGAAGCGATGACCCTACAGTGGGGGCCCTGAGAAAGCGCATGGAGACTTTGCCGATCGGGATAATGACCTTCTTCTTCACGGACGTAGGCAGCAGCATGGCGCTGTGGGAGCAGCATCCTGAAGAGATGCAGGTGGCCATGCGCCGCTATGACGCGCTGGTGGAGGGGGTGGTGGAAGGCCACGGCGGACAGGTGGTGCGGCCGCGCGGCGAGGGAGATAGCGGCTTTGCGGTCTTTGCACGGGCCGCCGACGCAGTCGCTGCCGCCTGTGCCCTCCAACAAGCCCTGGCTGCCGAGGAGTGGCCACTACCGGAACCGCTACGGGTCCGCATCGCGTTACATTCGGGAGAAGCCGAGCTACGGGCAGGCGATTACTATGGTGTGGAGGTGTACCGTTGCGCTCACCTGCGCAACCTCGCCCATCCCGGCCAGACCCTCCTCTCGATGGCAACCTTCCAGGAGGCATATGACACGCTTCCCAAGGGCGTGCGGCTCAAAGAGCTGGGCTACCATCGCCTCAAAGGCCTCACCCAGCCGGAGCGTATCTTTCAACTCGTCATACCCAATCTGGACATGGCCTTCCCCCCGCTGCGCAGTACCAACCTGCCCGTTTTGCCCACGCCTCTTATGGGCCGCGAGCAGGAGGTGCTGACCTTAAGCGCGCTCCTGCAGCAGCCGGGCACGCGGTTGGTGACAGTGACGGGAGCGGCCGGCGTGGGCAAGACGCATCTCGGCATCGAGGTAGCGGCGGGGCTCCTCGATCAGTTCCAGGATGGCGTATTCTTCGTGGCGCTCGCCGCCCTCAACGATCCCACCCTCGTCATACCTACCATTGCTGAGACGCTGCAGGTACAAGAGAGCGGTGCCGTGTCCCTCTTCGAGACGCTTAAAAGCTATCTCCGTGATAAACAGGTCCTGCTCCTGTTGGACAACTTCGAGCGGGTGGTCGAGGCCGCGCCCGTTGTGGCTGAGTTGCTGCTTGCCTGCCCTGGCTTGAAGCTGTTGATCACCAGCCGTGAAGTGCTGCGGCTACGTGAGGAGCGAGACTTCCCGCTGTTGCCCCTTGCGCTTCCAGAGTTCATGCAGCCTCCTCACGAGGAAGAAGAGTGGGTGGCCGCCCTAGCAGAGTATGCGGTCGTGAAGTTGTTCGTCCAGCGCGCCCGGGCGGTTAGGCCCAACTTCACCCTCACTTCGCATAACGCACCAGCAATTGTTGAGATTTGCCACCGACTGGATGGCTTACCCTTGACGATCGAGTTGGCCGCCGCCCGCGTGAGGCTCTTCACACCGCGGGCCCTGCTGGCACGTCTGGGTGACGAAGGAGAAAGTGGTGGCTCTGGTGCCCTCCGCTTGCTCACAGGCGGTGGCCGTGATCTACCCAAGCACCAGCAGACCTTACGATCTACCCTGGCATGGAGCTACGATTTGCTGCAACCCGGAGAGAAGGCCCTCTTCCGGCGCTTGGCTGCCTTCGGCGGCGCTTTCACGATCGAGGCTGCGGAGTCGATCTGCAACCAGGGAGGCGATCTGGGGCTGGACGTGCTCGACGGACTGTCCTCGTTATTGGATAAGAGCCTGTTGCGGCAACTGGAGCAGCGTGACGGCG
This sequence comes from Chloroflexota bacterium, assembly GCA_030863245.1. Lineage (GTDB taxonomy): Bacteria > Chloroflexota > Anaerolineae > Ardenticatenales > Ardenticatenaceae > JALZCF01. Next base: position 6,125 of record JALZCF010000655.1, on the reverse strand, counting down.
AGCCACGTTTCTTCTTGCTTCGGACGATCCGGGAGTATGCCTCCGAGTGGTTAGAGGAAAGCGGCGAGGCACAGGCCATACGAGACGCCCACGCCGCCTTCTACCTCGCCCTAGCCGCGGAGGTGGAGCCGTATCTAGCCGGGACTGAGCAGGCAGAGTGGCTTGAACGTCTAGAACAGGCGCACGACAACCTGCGCGCGGCCCTGCGATGGGCTCTGCTCCAAGCATCTCCCACTCTCGCCTTACGATTCGTCGTCGCGTTGGCCAGTTTTTGGTACTGGCGTGGCTATCTGGAGGAAGGCTACCAATGGGCAGCGGAAGCATTGCAGCGTAGCGCTGAGGCACCAGCACGATTGCGCCTACAGGCGCTCAACAAGGCGGGTGCGTTGGCCTACGGGCAAGCCGATTATACCGCCGCCCGCCAGCACTACGAGCAGGCACTCACGCTCGCCAAACAGAGTTTAGGGGATCGGACAGCCATTGCCGAACCTCTGCATGGGTTGGCGGCCGTACTAGCTATCCAGGGCAACTTCCGCGCCTCCGCGCGTCTCTTCGGTGCAGCCGAAGATGTGTATGAGGGGACAGACCGTGATATGACGGCACTGTACCTGCGACAGAGGGAAGATCTCAAGTCTCAGCTGGGAGTTGCGATGTTTGGTAACACCTGGGCTCAAGGGCAGGCCATGACGCTGGAGCAGGCAATCGATTACGCCCTTCATCGCCTTGACAGTGGTTCTCTCTGAAAGTTATAATATTGACGCGCAATTTGGCATGATCGGTCATTCTTCCTCGCTTTCCGCCATCCCGTCTGCCTAATTTAGCGAGCTGGATCAATAATAGAGGTGTTGTAAGTCTAGCAGGAGAATTGCTCATGTCCCTTGTGCCACCGTGGGAAGTAGAATTGGACGAAGACTACTGGAATGCAATCGTGACGCAGGGACGGTGGGTCAGTAGTGTATCCCCCCAACCCGAAGAGATCAGTGGCCTCCCTGCCATCATAGATAAACGGTTCTCACCTCGCGAGATCGATCAGAAATGGGAGCGGCTGGACGAGCTCTTCAACGATGGAACAGTACTCTGTCTGGAAGTGACCGGTTACAACAAAGGAGGCCTCCTGGTTGACTGGGAGAGCCTGCAGGGTTTTGTTCCCATTTCCCAACTCTTGGACGCACCTGTGCAGGCGGACGAGTGCGCCCGCATGGATTATCTTGCCAGTCACGTTGGTCAGGAACTCAAAGTAAAAGTGATTGAGCTGGATCGCACGCAGAATCGGATCATCTTTTCGCACCGTGCCGCCCGCTGGGGTGAGTGCTGTCCCGACTCGCTGCTCGCCAATCTGCGTTCGGGCGATATCTGCGAGGGCGATGTCTCGAACCTCTGTGACTTTGGTGTCTTTGTAGACTTGGGAGGCATCGACGGGCTTATCCACGTCTCTGAGTTATCATGGCGACGGGTGAATCATCCGCGCGACGTGCTGCAGGTGGGGCAGCGCATCAAGGTCTTCGTGATTGATGTGGATCACAAGCGCCGCCGCATCGCGCTCAGCCTGAAGCGCCTTCAGCCCAACCCTTGGGCCACGGTCGCAGAGCGCTATCGCCCCGGCATGGTCGTCGAGGCGGTCGTGACGAACGTGGTTGAATTTGGTGCGTTCGCCCGAATCGAAGATGGTGTCGAGGGGTTGATCCATGTATCCGAGTTAGTCACCGACGACGATCCATACGACCATCCTCACGATGTGGTGCAGGAGGGAGATCGGCTCCAGGTGCGCATTCTCTCGGTCGACCCCGATAACCAACGTATGGGGCTCAGCCTGCGTGGGGTTCAGGCGGACGATGACGCGGATTAGTAAAAGATAATGAGGTGGGATGACAGAGAAAACCTCCAATACGCCCCCTTCGGAGTTTCAGGTTGCTGGCCCTGATTTCAAGGGGCTGGCTCTGCTGCTACTCAGCATAGTCGTCCTCCTAGCTCTGCTCGACCTCGGGCCGGGACGCTTGAACGCTCCTGTGGCGAGCGCTCTGCGCTGGCTGGTCGGTTGGGGAGCCTATCCGCTCACCCTGCTAATTGCCCTCGCGGGTGTCCTGCTGCTCTCACGCTACAGACGAGGGCACGCAACTAATTGGGGACGCATTCTCGCCTTCGAGCTGCTCACCCTCTCGCTGCTAGGCCTTATCACGCTGTTCCAGAACCCCATGCTCTCCTGGCAACTTGCGACGAGGGGAAGCGGTGGTGGTACGGTCGGCTGGCTCGTAGCAAGTACGGCATCCCTCGTCGGGACAACAGGTGGGATCATCCTGCTCCTCGTTTTCACCCTGCTCCTGCTGCCCCCTGTGTTGAACGTTCCATTGGAGAGGTTACATTGGGCACTCGAGCGGCGGCGTCAAGCGTGGCAGCGAGAGGCTGCGCGCCTTCTTTCACCGACCCCACACCCAACCTCTATCATCCCCAGCTTAACGCCTAGCGTGGCAGCAGGAGGTGCACCAAGCACTATTGAACAACCTGCGCCACAGCATGCAGAAACCAACGGGGCGACGCGGGCACTTAGTCGCACCGAAAGGAAAGAGGCGGAGGAGCACACTACCGCTGCCACAAAGGAGAGCGTTCTGGAGCGCGTCCGGGGTGCAGTAAGTAAGGCGACCTCCAGCCCAAAGGTCACTCACGCGAGAACACAGGTGCGAGCCACCGGCTACCAATTGCCGCCGTTGGACCTACTCAATCAGGGTAACAATCAGGTACTCGATCCGAATATAGCCCGTGAAAAGGCGAGCGTCATTGAGAAGACCCTCGCACAGTTTGGCGTCCCGGCGAACGTGGTTCAGGTGAACCAAGGCCCTGCCGTGACGCAGTTCGGGGTCCAGCCAGGCTTCATCGAGAGCACCAAGAGCGATGGTACAATTAAGCGGCGTAAGGTGAAAGTCAGCAAGATCACCTCGCTGGCGGATGACCTGGCGTTGGCACTGGCAGCGAAGAGTATTCGCGTAGAAGCCCCGGTCCCTGGCCGCCCGTATGTAGGGATCGAGATCCCGAATAGCGACACGGAGATGGTCACGCTCCACAGCGTGCTGATGAGTGATGCGTTCAAGGCGATGCATAGCCCGCTCGCCTTTGCCTTGGGAAGGGACGTTAGCGGCCATCCCGTTGCAGCGGATCTGGCACGCATGCCCCACCTGCTCATCGCGGGTGCGACTGGCTCGGGCAAGTCGGTCTGCGTCAACACTATCGTAACCTCGCTTCTCTTCAACCTCACCCCCGACCAGCTCAAGCTGCTCATGATCGACCCGAAGATGGTGGAGTTGATCCCCTACAACGGGATTCCTCACCTCATCGCGCCCGTTGTCACCGACATGGAGCGCGCGGTGGGGGCACTCACCTGGGCCATGCGCGAGATGGACCGCCGTTACAAACTCTTCAGCGAGGCAGGCAAGCGTAATCTCGATAGCTACAACCGTTGGCTTGTGGAACAGGGCGAACAACCTTTACCCTACATTGTCATCATTATCGATGAGCTAGCAGACCTGATGATGGTTGCGGCGGACCAGGTGGAACGGCTTATCTGCCGCATCGCGCAGATGGCGCGCGCGACGGGCATGCACCTGATACTCGCCACGCAGCGCCCGAGCGTAGATGTGGTCACGGGACTCATCAAGGCGAACATCCCGGCGCGCATCTCCTTTGCGGTCGCGAGCCAGATTGACAGTCGCGTCATCCTCGATACGAGTGGTGCTGAAGCACTCCTTGGCCGTGGAGACATGCTCTTCCAGTCCCCCGATTCCAGCAAGCTCCAGCGCCTGCAGGGCTGCTTCGTCAGCGATCAGGAACTGAACCGGGTTGTGAGCCACTGGATCCGCCAGCCCACGCCGTCAAGGGGCGCGTTGTTGAACGAGGAGGCAGTGGAGGAGGGTGAGGCGCCCTGGGAAGAGATCCTGGAAGAGCTCGAGGAGGAAGAGACGCAGGAGGATGAACTGCTGCCGGAGGCCATCGCGATCGTACGGGAGCACCAGTGGGCCTCTACCTCCTTCCTCCAGCGCAAACTACGCATCGGCTACACACGCGCCGCCCGCCTCATCGACACCCTAGAAGAAAAGGGGCTCATCGGCCCACCACAACAGAACAGCAACGGCAGCCGTGAGGTGCTTATGGCCGTGGACGAGGAGGCGGTTCGTGGAGTGGAGAGCGGGGAGCGGAGAGCGTAAGAGCTTCCGGGCAGCTACTACCTTCCAGTAAGGCGGGAGTTCTTTTGGAGCTTGATTCATGGACGAACGACAGTATAGTGAGGAAGCGGCCCGGGAGATTTTGAAGCGGGCTGTCGATATGCAGGTGCGGGAAAAGGATTTCACGGAAGCGCAGCTCCGGGAGATGGCCCAGGAATTGGGGGTCTCGGAGGCAGCGCTTGCCGAGGCCAAGAAGAGCTGGCTCACCAAACGGGAGCAGCGAGAGGAACTTCAGAGCTTGGAAGAGGAGCGCCGGGAGTTCAATGCCCATCGCCGCCGGGAGTTCTACAACCACCTCGTTGCCTACGTCATCGTCAACACCTTCTTGTTCCTCCTGAATGTGGTCACCAGCTTCGGCGACTAGTGGTTCATCTTCCCACTCCTGGGGTGGGGAATCGGCCTCGCGTTCCATACTTGGAACACCGTCCAGCACGGTGGCGAGGATTACGAGGAAGAGTTTCGCAAGTGGCACGCGAAGCGGAAGCTGAAGCGTGAGGAGTATCGGAAGCTGTCGTTGTGAGAGGGCCGGGGAAGCCGTTGGAGAATAGAGATTGGAGACTAGGGACTGAAGATTGGAGATTCGATCCCGAAACGGTCACCTGATCCTGCACTAGCGCGTCACCGCACAAGGAACCTCCTAGAGATCATGTCCTCCAGGAGGTTTTTCCGTGCTCGCCACGCCCCACGTCCGTTGCACCCTTAGTTCGTTCTGGATGGCTACGTGGCGTGTGGCGGTTTTGAATTTACTTAGCTCTGTTGGCATAATACGTGATGGTTTCGAGGCAGAATTGATAATAAGGAAGTATGCATCATCATAACGGCTCGAGCGGCGACCGCGATGTCGCCCTGTTCATCGACTGGGAAAATATCAAATTTAGTCTAGTTAGCGCAGGCTTTCAACCGAACGTTTCTTCAATCTACGAGACAACCAAGAGCTACGGACGCATCGTTATTGCGCGGGCGTACGCGGATTGGCAGGAAGAGTGGCACCTCGACGACCCTGTCGCGCTCTATGATGCGGGGACGGGCCGCTCCAGCAGCTTCAGATGGAAATGCAGCAGCTATGCAGAGGCTTGATCACGGCGCGGGAAGAAGCATCGGGACGACGGGCCGTGGTCACCCATTGGTTCATCAGGAGCAGCCAGTTGGGAGCGAGGAGCAAACTGTTCCTCGCTCTTCCGTTTTGACGCTGCACACCCGCGATGCGCTACTCACGATTCTCGTCGGTCTCCTTGCCTTTGTACTGTACTGGCAGACGCTCGCACCTGGCGTCGTGACTATCACGGATGATAGTCTGGAGTTCCAGCTTGTCGCACAACGGGGCGCCATCCCCCATCCTACGGGCTACCCGCTCTACGCGATCCTACTCACACTCAGTGCACGGCTACTGCCCATCGGCGAGGTTGCTTTTCGTGCGAACCTTCTTTCCGCACTCGCCGCCAGCGGCGCCGTCGCCTTGACCTTTCTAGTAGCCCGCCGGCTGCAGCTCCAGCGCCTCGCGGCGTTCTTTGCCGCCGCTCTCCTAGCCCTCTCCCCCACTTTCTGGTCCCAGGCGACCCTCGCCGAGGTCTACGCGCTGCACATCTTGATCGTAGCGGCAGTGGTGTATGCCCTGCTACGCTGGGAGGCAACGCCAGCGAGCCATTCCGGTTGGTTTGCGGGCGCTGCTTTCCTGTTTGGGCTAGGTCTAGCACATCACCAGATGATCTTGCTCTGGGCACCCGCGATCTTCCTCTACTGGTCGCTGGTTGCCGATAATCCCGGGTTGGCATTCCGAAACCCAACATGGCTGCTAGCGCTGTTCGCGCCATTGTTACTCTATTTATGGTTACCACTGCGCGCCGAGGTAGGGAGCATAGACGGAACGTATGACGATGTCGGGTTCGGCTGCTGGGTGCGGGCCTGTCAGTACCA
>JALZCF010000566.1 GCA_030863245.1 Chloroflexota bacterium | reverse complement strand
CTGATCCTGCTATGATGTGTCGACTTATGGGTAATGCATAGGGCATAAACCAGGGGCTTGAACTAGGTTAATCTCGGGTGTTATCGCAGCCGCAGTCTACTCCTCACATCCGATACCATCCTTGTCGCCGTCAAACCGATGTGGATCAGGTGGACGCACGATGAAGTTTCGGTGGGGAATGTCTGGGCAATCCAAGTCAGGTGGTGGTGGCGGAATACACACCGTTGGATAGGACGGGTCGCAGTTCGGTTGTGGCGTTGCCGTCGGAGCCGGCTTTGGCTTCGGTGTGGGTGTGGGTGGTGGCTTGGGAGGTGGCGGCTTGGGTGCCGATGCAGGCTTCATGACCAGTGGAATAAACACCGTCGTTGAAATAGGTTCTGCACTCACCAAGTGAGCTACCATAAGGCCGGCAACACAGACAGCCAGGGCATACAGGAATCTTCGCATGTCCTTCCTCTTTCCCGTGTAGAGTACGATGGGAAACGGGTCCTAGATCTCTAGCTCTAGTTCTCCCGTCATTCGTACTGCCATTTCCTAAATGAGAATACTCGCTACTGCACAATTACCGCAGTACTTACCGATTGATCTCCACAACCAATGTATACAGGCCATATTCCAGGCGTTGTGTTCGTGCCAACCTTCCAAGTCCACCATACACTTCCATCGCCCCCAGCCTGTTTTGCTTCGAGGCCTGCAGCCTTGCTTGGACCGCTCTTATACTCAACAGTGATTGAGCATGTTGTACCCGGGCTTGTTTGCACCCCAACCGTGGCCATTGCTCCAGCTGCAACGACACCAGGCTCTTGTAAGAACACAAGCGGTGCTGGCTCGATCGGTTCCGGCTCGATTGGTGCCGGTTCAATCGGTGCTGGCTCAACGGGCTGAACTGGCTCAACGGGCGCGGGTTCCGGTGCTGGCTGCGTGGCAACCCGTTCCCCATTGCAGGTCGTAGGTGCCCATAGCCCAAGGTCTTGCGCGTCCGCTTGCTGCTGCGCTTGCTTGAATTCAGCTTGGTATTTGTACGGCAAGTCGTAGGTGTACTCGTAGGCGTAGCCCTGCGCGATCATCTCTTGATTGAATAACCGGCCATCGGGCAGCCACACATAGCGAAGAAGCCGGTTATACCGATCGCGGTCATCCTGACTTGGATCAGCTTCGAGATACACCATCTGCCCAGTGAGTAGTTCATAGGCTTTCACCGAGGCTTCTTGACCGAAGCATTCGACTGGCTTTGACGGATGCTTCGTCTCTGGCGTATCCATCCCAATCAGTCGCACGGTATAGACCTGTCCATCCATGAGAACTTTGATAGTATCGCCGTCTACAATGTCAATGACTTGTGTTGCAACCTGTTGCAGCTCGGGCGTTGCGGTTGGTGGTACTGGCGTCGCTGTTGGAGGAACAGACGTTGGTTCTGGCAGGTTTGTTGGTTCTGAGAGATTGAGCGATTCTGACGTAGCGGGGAGGTTTGCTGTTTCTGCTGCCGCTCCTCCGGTCAAGGATTGCAGCCATTCGTCTTCCAAGCGATCGACCTCGGTTGTAAACGCCTCCAAGTGGAGATTAGCGGTTTGGAACGATTCATTAACGACGTTTACGGGTTGCTGGGCGTGGCGATCCTGATACCCCTGGATTGCGGCATCCATCATCGCCAGGAACTGAGCATGTGCCACTAGCCAACACGCTGGAGCCCGGAGCGCCTCTGTCTCCCGACGAATGTCCTGGAGGTGCTCAATGTATGGCTGCAGGCGCTCTGCTGGTGTAGCTGTAGCTACGGCGATGACCTCATCCCAGTCCTGACTGAATACATTCAGCTGATCAACATAGGTACCGCCTTGCTCATAGCAGGTTGGCGTTGGCCTGGGAGTATTGGTTGGCCCTGCCGCTACAAGCGGAGCTGACGTCGCCCGTTCAGCCGCTCCCGGTTGCGTGATCGGTTCTGCTGCCGGTGCAACACACGCAGTGAATACGAATGCGACGAGGATCCACACAACCCAAGAGACAGCTCTGGAACGCCTCACAAATAACCTCCTTCACAACCAGCCTCTGCCGAACAATCACGGTTTAGGTGGATTAAGAAACGCATCCAAAAGTGTCAGCTTACCTGCCGACTTGACTGTTGAACTATGGCGACGGCCATTCGACCTGTCGCGCTTTCTCGCTGCACTGCTGCATCAAGCGTGCGGCTTCGTTGAGGTCGTCGGCATTGAGGGTATCCAGCCCACGCACCAAGTAATCTGTCGCATCGTTGCGATCCTGGGTTGCGTCTAGCATCTGCTGATGCACGCTCTCAGCTTCTGGGGGCGGCGTCATGGCTTGCAGCTCTTGGTGTACTTGCCGGATCCTGGTAACTTGCGCCGCCACATCGACCCGCCAAGCATTGTCACTGAGGCGCGCGTTTTGGAATAGCTCGCCAATGGCTTGCAACGATTGCCCCATCGCCTCAGTCTTTGGAAGGACAGACTGGATATACGTGCGTAAGGCTGCTGATTCTTCAACTTGCGGCGTAGGAGTAGAAGTTGTGGCGGGTGGAGCGGAAGAGCCCAGGAGTACAGCGATCACGATAAACATCCCGATTAACACACGTTGTCCTTGCATCGCTACTCCTTTCAGGTGCATCGTACGATGCACCTATCAACACTAAAATATTGACCGTCTACGGCGTCGAGGCTGACTTGCGCTCGAAGGCGCCAATATCACAGCGCGCGCTGCCGTTCCCGTCGCCATCCTTAGGCCGTGATACTCCCCGGTGGTCAAATGTACAGGCCGTGCCGACAAGACGCGGCCTGTGGTGGCATGGTGAGCAAGCAGTTAGGTGCCAGGCTGCCTTGGCATAGGAATGGCGCCGAGTTGCTGCAACATCCCGAGGGCATCCATAGTCACCCATTGTTCCGTGATTTTGCCGCCGGCGAGCCGGAAGATCTCTAGCGATGAGATGGCGATGTGCCGATTGGTTGGGGGAATCCCCAACAACTGGCCCTGGTGGGTGCCACGTGCCATGAGGCGCATCACGACCCTATCCCCTTCCGCGACTAGGTCTTCAATCGTCAAGTGCAAATCGGGGAACGCACTGAGAAACATGGTCATGAGTTGTTTTTCGGCAGCTGGGCCACGGACTTCGGGCACATTGGGATCATGGCGGACATAATCGGGAGTGACGAAGTCGTCGACGGCAGCAACATTCTGGGTGTTCCAAGCATCAACCCAACGGCGGATGATGGCCTTGTTGTCTTCGGTAGACATAGCATCCTCGTGTGAGGGGGCAGCGAGTTGCGCATAGTATACGCGCCGGTGTCAAATGGTAGGGATAGCATATCCGCCCTGCTATGAGATGTCGACTTGTGGGTAATGCATGGGTCGCAACGCTGGGGGAGGATCGCGTTGTCGTGGTGGGCAGCCGCACGTTTGAGGTTATCGGCCAGATGGGCCCGCGCTCTGACGAGGTGCGGAGGCGTGTCGTGTGTGTGGAGATCACGTAGGGATGGTGTGCAGGGCGGTGGATGGTGCTATTCTTTCCGGTCCATCACGTTGCGCACCGTTCGCCAGTCCCAGCCAGTATCACGCGCGAGGAACTTCCAGAACCGATCGTCGCGGTGACTGTCTTGGCTGCTCGTATAAGTGAGGCTGTAACAGTGCCGGCAGCCGTAATAAACCTCACCGGGGGGCAGGTAGAGCTTCTGCACGCGGCGCCGGCACGGCCTACCTTGTATCACGAGCGGGCACACGAACCACCAGCGCAGCCCGCCGAAGTGGGGCCGTGTCGTGGTGAGCAGGATGGTATAGTCGTAGGGCCCACCGTGCTGGGGGAACGTGTAGATCAGGCGTACCCAGGCATGAGAGGGGTCCATCGTGTTCACTTCGTACACCAGTGAAGCCGTCTGCTCGCCGGTGTGGGCATCGGTCCAGCCCCAGGCGCCTGGGTGGTGCACCTCGGCACGGAGAATCCCTTCCCGCTGCCAGCGTGCTGCGTCGATATGGCGGCACGCTTCCACCGTCGTCTTTTTATCCCAGCGATACCAGTTCCCGCTGCCAGATCCGCCCATCTTTTTTCCTAAATCATAAGGGAGTTTGTAACGCAGAACGCGCTGTTTAGAGCATTACAAAGCTCTAAAATGAATGATACCATACAAGCGTTTTTCAAAGGTTTTTCAAACGTCCAAGCTGCGAGAATCGGGGCATTCTGTTTGAAAAATGTCAGGTTTTGTCAGGTTTTGGGGCCGGTTGGGCTTGAAAAACTGAAGTTTTCTGAAGTTCTTGGGCCGGTTGGGCTCGGAAATGTCAATATCTGTCAACATCGCGCCGCCCGAATGCTAACATTTGCTAACATTTTCATGAGAATGGCAGGTAGAAGTACCGCGTAAGTACCAGGGAATGTACGTGTAATTGAGGGAATGCTTGCTCGAGGGCATTGGAAAAGCAAAAACGCCCCCAGATTTGGGGGCGACATCTTTAAGCAGGGGAGATCTTTTTAAGCTGCCTTTTATTGAATCAAGTGCTTCCGCACGTCACTGATAATCTGGCAATCGACACCTGGTTATGTGCTTATCCGCCCCACGCTTTGGTCCAATCATCGGAGGAAACGTAGTTGTGGGAGCTGGTGGCCTTCCCATTCCGCATTGTCCAGACGTGGACAAACGGTGTGTCAAGCTCCTGCCCGCTTTTTGCCTTCCCTCGGAAGCGACCGATGACCACCACGTGATCGCGGGCGTCAATGAACTGCTCCGGTTCAGCGCGAAATTCGTCAAAATTTTCAGGTACTGCCGAGAATACGTCTTGTGCTACGCGCTGAGCGCCACGATAGGTGCCCTGGGGAGCGCGTCCCCCACCTGGCTCATACCACTCAATCTCCGGGTCAAAAACATTCAGAACGGCGGGAATATCTCCCCGGTTGAACGCCTCGTACCCATTGCGCAGAGTGGTGACATCCTGCTGTGCCATGGTGATACCTCCTTATTGAGATGATAACGAATACGGGATGTGGAAACTATCCCGTGACTCTAGTCTACACCCGCTGTCAATGATAAGAACTGGAATGCGGGGCGGTCTATTGTGTACCTACCACTCGCTTAGGGCCTCGCGTAATGTTTCATCGCTCCACTTGGCATAGATGCGGGCGGTTTCAATGCTACTATGCCCTAAGTGCCGGGCAACGTGCTCGAGGTTCCCTGTCTGCTGCATCAGGCGGGTCCCGGCATAGTGCCTGAGCGCATGCACCCCCTTATAGGGCACGCCGGCGCGCGTGCAGACCGCCTCCAGCCGTGCCCTGGCCCGGACATCACTCCAGCGCAGCAGGCGCCCCTCAGCCGGTCCTACAGCCTCTAGCGCGCTTCTTAAGCGCTCGCTGAGCACGACCGGGCGCTGCTTGCCGCCCTTGCCCTGTTTGACGATCAGCATGTGCCGATGCAGGTCGATATCGGCCCACGTGAGCGCGATCGCCTCACTCACACGGAGCCCACCATGGGCACAGAGCAGGATCAACACGCGATCCTTCGGGTCGGCCGTATTCAGGAGTCGCTCCACATCGGCATGGAGATAGGGGCTGCGCTTGTCCCAGGGCGCGGTGGCATCCCGGGCGGGGTGCACATCGGCAAAGGGATCGGCCTCGCTCGCCCCGGCCCAACGCAGTGCACGGTACAGCATGCGTAAGGCAGCCAGGCGGACGCGCACCGTCGCGGGGCTGTGGCCCTCCGCCTCGAGATAGCGCAGCCAGCGCGCGCCAGCGTCGCGACCTGGGCGGATCAGGTTGAAGGCCTGTGTATTGGCATAGCTGAGAAAGGCCGTCAGTCCACCGCGGTACGATCGCAGGGTATGTGGGCTGAGTTTAGCGCCAGCGGCGCCGTAGGTGGCAAGATAGGCTTCGAGCAGGCTCCACAGCTCGGCGGGGTCTTTCGCCTGCGCCGCGGCGGTGGCAAGCCGGCGGCGTTCATCTATGGCCAGGTCAACCCAGCGCCCAGCGCGGGCCTGCAGGGTGGCATCGGAGCGAACGATCGCGGTGGACATGATAGAAGATCCTTTAGTGTAATAATGACATGAACTATTATGATAACAGGCGTTATCAGAACGTTTGATAACAGAGGGGTGAGCGCCTGGAGTGAGCCTCTAGGAGATCACGAGGCAGCATTACTGCGCGGGTCGGCGGGTGGTGTGCGGCAACCCCCGGTTAACATTCCTCCTTACGGTGCCATATTGGATACACAACCACCACGACCGCACACCGATCTGGATCCCATTTGCGCGGGATCAAACTAGTTACGTTTATGTTGGGCTTCTGTCTAGACGTCGGCGATCCTCGATCATTCGCCATTTTCATTATGGATCACCCCCTGCCTGCCCGCGTCTCGATAATTAATTAGTGCTCTTCTAGCAATGGGGCGTAATTAACGATCTCTGAACGATGCTGTGCGAAACTTATGCTAGCCGCGTAGGGATCACACGCGCGGTGTGCCGAGCCCCGTGCGAACGTGCGATGTTTGATCAGTCCGTGGTGCTGTGCCCGCGTACCGATCCGCACTGAGCGTCCCGACGTAGGTTCAACCGTTTCCGCACGGGCACACGACGATCGTACACTGCCGTAATGAGGACGGCATTGGCGAAGCGAATGGAATCTCCGCCGCCGATATTCGATGGCGGTCCCCGGCGGGACCTATGGAGTCGACTAACCCTCATGACGCGATCAACAGGAGAACCCATGCTGATCACAACCATGCGCCAATATCTTGGCTAACC
>JALZCF010000539.1 GCA_030863245.1 Chloroflexota bacterium | reverse complement strand
GTCTTGAGCTCGTCTTCCGCGCCGCCCGTGGCGATGTGCCGGTAGGCTGCGGCCACGGTTTGGGGCACCCGCGAGCGGGCTTCTTCCAGTCGAGCCGTCAGGTCCGCCTCTTGCTGCTCTGACAACTCCCCCTTACCTCGATAATCCTGAGCGATAGCGTGCAGGGCGAGGTAGCGGCGGGTGGTGTAGCAACGGACCAGGACGAAATCTTCCTTGCAGATCCTCGTAGCCCAGTACATCAGAACTGTCTGTCCAATCTGGTCGCACAGGAATTAATTGTGACTTTCCACCGGTAGCTTCGGAGACCAGCTTTGGTAGTTTAGACTTTCCCGTTCCTGAGACACCGGCCAAGATGATGAATGGCTTTGTGCGAAGGGCTGTAATGTAGGCTGCAATTTGCCAAGGCTCAAAAATGAAACCACTTCCAGCTACAAAACTGATGACATCCTCTGCGGCAGTAACGAGATCGCGACTAACCATAGATTCTTCAGCAACCATTGTGGAGTGACCTGCTATGGGTTCATCATGTTTGGCAGTTACGTAGGCCTCGTAAACGCTTAGAACAGCATCTATATCCTGTAGTATGTCGTAATCGGATGGAACTGCACCAGCATGATAAAGTTTGTAAGCGATTGTCGAGTACTCGTAGTCAGCGCCAAGTCCCCGATCTGCACGAAGATCAATCCGATTGTCTAGCGAGAATCCGTGTTGTCTTAGCTCGGTGCACTGTTCTCGCAGTTCATCTGCACGGGACCGCAGCTTCTCATGCGCTTCTGTACGCCCGTACTGACGGTTCAGTTCTGTTACGCCCTGGTTGTAGGTGAGATAGACGCCGCTCATGTCTTGGCGAAACAGAAAGACACAGTACACGCGGCGCTGTGTAGTATCAGTCTCCCTTGTGTCAAGAAACGCAACCCATGGTACTTTAGCTAACCGGCCTTTCCCCGCGGACCAAGTCACCTTGACAGTAGGATAATTCTTAACTGTCTGGCTGCTGGCGAGTTCATTTCGCAACTGCTCAAAACGAGACCACAGCACATGTTCCTTGCCAAACCCTTCACCAGGTGTTGCGTTTGCGTATATTTCGAGAATTGACTCGAGAGTATTCTGGAGAACGTTACCATTAACCCTTTCACTCATTAGGAATTCATCCACTTCCTAGCACAGAATCATTCTCTATCTTCCAGCAGCAGCTCGGCCATTGTTCTCGGCCCTCGAACCTGTGCCACCGGCACAATCGGCTCCAACTTGCCACCATCCCAGGCCACCAATCCCGCCTCTTTCAGTACCTCAAGTTGCTCCTCAACGGATTGTGCATAGGGAACAATGCGTCCGATCGGTTTGCCGCGTTCCGTAATCACGACGGTTCCGCCCGCCTTGACCTGACGAAGATAGCGACTCAGCCCTGCCTTCAGTTCCCGAATACCTACTACCTGCTCCACTGCCACACCTCCTTGTTTATGTAGAGTGGATATATTGGATGGGCTGTTGCATGTTGCGTGGTGCGTGGCGCGTGAACTGTAGGTGAGGTGGGCGAGCATGATGACTGCAACGGTAGGTCATGCTCCCCGCTCTCCGCTCCACGAGTCTAGCTTCATGTGGTCGGCTCCGAAAAAACTCGATTCGTTCAGCCACGTAGCTTCTTACGCAGTTTGGATGGTGTCACACGCCGCAGCTCCTTGACGAAGGCTTCATCGTCCCGAATGGCTTCGTCAATCTCAGTATGATGGTCGTAGTAATAGGCCAATGCGGCATACACATCCGACAGCGTGACATTATACTCCGCTGCGATCTCGTCCGCACTCCTACCCATCCACTCATGCCAGATCACGATATTTTGCACAGTGATCCGTCGGCCCGCTAAGCGCGGTTTACCTCCCGCCAGATCGGGCGTCACAACGATATGCCGGTCGATCACACGTTCGGTGGCCATAATGATCTCCTGCCTAGGTCAAGGAAGGAAGGGAAACAATCGGTCGCGAACAAAGGCCGACGCCTGGTGCAGGAAAGGCTGAACCCTGCAGCCTCGGTGGCCACCATGACCTGTGCACCGGCGGGATCACGGAATTGCCGTTCCGCCGTGATGCGCTCCTCCATAGCCATCCCACCGTGAATCACGGTCACCCGGAATCCCCACTGCTGCAGCTTCTCCATCAGGTAGTCCAACGTATCTTTCGCCTCTGTGAAGATGAGGAGCTTCTCATCCTCATGGAAGAGATCCGCCTGCAGCATCACACTGCGCAGCTCCTCCAGCTTGCGTTCGGTGCCGCCGGCCTCCGCCTGGCGGGCCAGGATAAGCAGCTCCTCCAGCTTAGAGATCTCCTTCTCCAGCTCCCGCAGGTCCCGTGCGACCGTGTAGCGCGCCACCGCCTCATCCTCGATGCGCCAGCGCTCCACCTCCGGCAGCTCCTCCAGGCCATTCACGTCGCCTCGCCGGACCAGATACTCTTCCGGTCGCTCCAGAATGAGCTTGCCTAGCCGCCGCAGCTGAGCCAGCTTCTCCCGGCGGTTCTCCAGCGACTTCCGGATGGCACGCAGGCTCGATGCGAGGCGACGCTGCAGTACCGTCAGCGCCAACTGCACGTTGCGGTTGTCTTCCTGAAAGGCACGCTGGAAATGCTCCTCCACATAGGCCGTGACCGCCTCGTATAGCTCGCGCTCGATAGGACTGAGCTGGTAACCGACCGTCTGGGCGTGGCGCGGTGGGAAGAGCGGCTTGCCCTCGAAGTCCACCATATCTTCCTTCATGCGCCGCAGGAAGATGGGGTTCTCATCCCGCTGCACCGCATCACGCAGGATCTCCGTGTTCGAGTAGAGGTCCGGGTCGAGCAGATGGAGCAGTAATAGAAAGTTCTCGGGGTCACCTTTGTGGGGCGTGGCCGTCAGGAAGAGGTAGTGGTTGGCCTGCTCCGCCAGGAGCTCCCCCAGCTGATAGCGGTCCGTCTTCTTCACATCCTGCCCGTACTGGTAGGCCGCCATCTTATGCGCCTCGTCCACGATGACCAAATCCCACTGCACATGGCGCAACGTCTCCAGCACATCATCCTGCTTCGCGAAGTCGATGGAGGTGATGCACTGCGGGCGCACCTCCCACACACGCTCCCCAACGAAAGCCTCCACCATCCCCCGGTCCACGACCGTAAACGACTCCCCGAAATGCTCCACCATCTCCCGCTGCCACTGCCCGGTTAAATTAGCCGGCGTCACGACCAGCGTTCGCTCGACGAGGCCCCGATACTTCAGTTCCTTGAGTAGCAGGCCCGCCATGATCGTCTTGCCCGCACCAGGATCATCGGCTAAGAGGAAGCGAATCCGCGGCTGCCCCAGCATCTCGTGGTAGACCGCCTCCAACTGATGCGGCAGCGGGTCGATCTGGGAGACAGAGACGGCGAAGTGGGGGTCGTACTCGTAGGCCAGGCGGATGCGCTGCGCCTCGATGGCCAGGCGAAAGTGGGTAGGGTTGGCAGCGAACGTCAGCGCAGCATCCTGCGACAAGACACGGACGCGCGTCTCAAACTCAGCCAGGTTCAGCAAGTCCGAGAAGAAGCGCTCCGTCTCCACCCCCACCGCTTGCAGTTCAACACGCTCCCCACGTGTGCGGGAGCGAAGAACCCGAACCGGCTCGGGCCAAAACGGCCCCTCCAAAATGCTTCCTTCCTGCACCATCGACCCAATCCCTTCAAGTATTTGTGGAGGGATTATAAAGGGAGTGCCAGAGCCTCGGCAAGCAGGGATAGGTCGCTTCGGCTATTGGTGAGAAACCACTCGGTCGTTGGCAACGACTTTAGTACGGCTGGCTGTGACAGGCGTGTCATAGCCCGGTGCGACACGCTGGGCATTTTGGCGGCCACGCACTTGAATAGGTCGGGGCCCCCAACCGGTAGGCCAATCCCAGCGAAGCCGGATCAATCCGCCTTCTATTTCGCCGTGAAGCCCCATTGATGGGGCGCTGCTCACGTAGCCGGGCGATTGATCGCCCGGCGGACCTTGCTCGCCAATCCGCTCCGCTTCCCGATTGATCGCCCGGCGGACCTTGCTCGCCAATCCGCTCCGCTTCCCGATTCATCGCTGGCTGATTGTACGGCTACCACCTGCCGTAGTAAAGGCTTGCTCAAGACGCCCGGTCGTCACCTTCGCCCTTTCTACGACTCATCGCGCTGCCTGCCTAGTCCCACCATGCAGTTCAAGATCGATGAGAATCTACCGAATGATACGATTGACCAGCTGGAGCTAGATACACCGCACGTATGATTGAACCGGACCTATCCACTCGCTACGTACCAGACGCCTAGTCGTATAAGTACCGAGTAGGGGCTCGAAGATAGCTTTTGGTAGTGTTTACGGTAGGTTACGATAGCCTTTGACCTGATTTTGACGCCCGAGGGGGTTGTCTTCCTTCTGTGTTCCTCCTATAGTGGAAATGGAGGGTGCAAGTTTCGGGTTGCACGAAATATGCGGAAGAGCCCATTTGTAATGAACAGATCCGGACAGGGCCAGCCGCAAGCTGGCCTTTTTCGTTGTCACATCTCGCGCACGGGCGGTGTTTATTAGATGAAGGGCCGATATGGAAGCAAGGCACGGGAGGCACGGGTGGCGGTGACATCCGACAATCTACCACAGGGCTGGCTGGGGGGCGAGGCGCGCTCCCCGGTCGAGTTCGAGGAACTCTTTCAGGCACACTGGGAGCGGGTGTATGGCGTGCTCTTCCGGCTCCTGGGCGACCAGGGAGAGGCGGAGGCGCTGGCGCTGCAGGTTTTCTGGCGTCTCTACTGCCAGCCCCCGCCAGGACAGGCGCGCAACCTGGCCGGCTGGCTCTACCGTGTCGCCACCAACCTGGGCTTCAATAAGCTCCGCGCGCTCAAGCGGCGCAGCCAGTACGAGGAGCGGGCAGGCTACCTGAGCGTGGAGCACTCGTCTCTGTCGGACCCCGTCGCCGCCCTCGAGCAGGCCGACGAGCGGGAGCAGGTGCGTGCCGTGCTGCGCCAGATGAAACCCCGCTCCGCCCAGCTACTGCTGCTACGATATTCCGGGTTGAGCTACAGGGAGGTGGCGACCGCGCTCGATCTCTCGCCCGCTTCCATCGGTACCTTACTGGCCCGCGCCGAGCGGGAATTCGAGCAGCGCTACCGTGCCAGCTACGGAGATGGAGAGACTCATGCATCCAACTGAAGGCGACCTGCGCGCCTATACCGACGGTGAGCTAAGCGGGGCCGACCTGGAGTGGATCACGGCCCATCTCGCCACCTGTACCGAGTGCCAGCAGCAGGCCGACCAGCTGCGCCAGCGCGCGCTCTGGACACAGCAGCGCCTCGCGCTGCTGGCCCCGGAGCAACCACCGCTGTCGGCGCGGGCCGCTCGTGCCCGCCTGGCATCTTACTCTAAGCAAGACAAGGAGACACCACTGATGAAGACACTATCTTTTGCCCGGCAGTACCGACCCCTGTGGAGTGGGCTGGCCATCGCAGCCATGCTCCTGCTTGCCCTGCTGCTCCCGCCGGTGCGGGCGCTCGCCACCGACTTCCTGGGGCTGTTTCGCATCCAGCGCATCGAGGTGGTGGAGGTGAACCCTGACGACCTTCCCGAGCCGTTCGCGAACAGCGCGGTTCAGGTCGAGCAGTTGCTCGCCGACAATATTCAGGTCGAAAGGCGGGGCGAACCATCAGAGACCGACAGCGCGGCGACGGCCAGCACCCTGGCCGGCTTCCCTGTCCGGCTCCCCGCGGCGGCCACAGGCGAGCGGCGGATTCGCGTCCAGCCAGGGGCGCAGCTCACCCTGGACATTGATCTGCCACGCGTGCGCACCCTGCTGCGCGAGCTGGGACACGCGGAGATTGCGCTGCCGGACAGCCTCGATGGCAAGCAGGTCATCGTCGACATCCCGCAGGCCGTCACCACCGCCTATGGCACCTGCCAGGACGCTGACGCGAACGCGGGGGCGGAGCGCTCCGATCCCTGTGTGGTGCTGATGCAGCTTCCGAGCCCGACCGTCTCTGCCCCCCCTGAACTGGATATGAAGCAGCTTGGCGCGGCGTTCCTACAAATGATGGGCAGGAACGAGGAGGATGCTGCGCTCTTCAGCCAGCAGGTGGACTGGTCCACCACACTCGTGGTCCCGAATCCCAGCTCTTACACGGACTACGAGGAGGTTCAGGTGGATGGCGTCCCCGGCATCCTGATCGAGAAGCTCATCGACGAGAACGTGCCGCGCTTCATGCTCCTCTGGGTGCGGGAGGGCATCGTCTACGCCCTGATCGGGGCGC
>JALZCF010000149.1 GCA_030863245.1 Chloroflexota bacterium | reverse complement strand
CTCGTTATCCGCGTGGTGATTCATCCTTCCGCCTTGCCGCTACACGCTTACACCCCTATCTCGTTACAAGTCGTCCCTACGAGTCCTTCCACTAACCACTGACCACTAACCACTAACCACTGCCGTTACCAGACTTTCCACGGCGCCCGTCCACTCTCCCATATCTCATCTAGCACCATCTTGTCGCGCAGCGTATCCATAGGGTGCCAGAAGCCGCGGTGGCGGTAGGCGGAGAGCTGTCCTTCCTTGGCCAGTTGCTCGAGGGGCTCTCGCTCCCAGACGGTCGAGTCGCCCGCGATGTATTCCGTTACCTCCGGCTCCAGCACGAAGAAACCACCGTTAATCCATGCTCCCTCGCGTTGCGCCTTTTCCCGGAAGCTAGAGATCTGGTTGTCTGTTTCATGTAGTGTAAAGGCTCCAAATCGTCCAGGTGGTTGGACAGCTGTCAGCGTGGCAAGCCTCCCTTGTTCCTGGTGGAAGTCGATCAGTTTCCTGATGTCGACGTTGCTCACACCATCCCCATAGGTCAGGCAGAAAGGCTCGGCACCGATGTACTTACGTACCCGTTTCAGACGCCCGCCGGTCATCGTGCCATCACCTGTGTCGACCAAAGTCACCCGCCAATCCTCGGCGCCATTTTGATGCATCTCCATCCTATTATGACGTAGGTCAAAGGTGACATCGGAGCGTTGCAGGCAGTAGTTGGCAAAGTACTCTTTGATAACGTGGCCTTTGTACCCACAGCAGATGATGAAGTCGTTCAACCCATGCGTCGAGTAGATTTTCATGATGTGCCAGAGAATGGGTTGGTTTCCGATCTCGACCATCGGTTTGGGGCGCACGCTCGTCTCTTCGCTGAGGCGAGTTCCATAACCGCCCGCCAGAATCACCACCTTCATTCAAGAACCTCCAGCTTTCCTGCTCGTCGTATCCTACTGTTATCCCTTAACCCTCACTGCTACCCCGCATCTTTACCACACGTGCGGGAACGCCAACCGCTATTGCACCCTCTGGGATGTCCTCTGTGACAACCGCACCTGCTCCGACTACAGCACCCTTGCCAATCCGGACACCCGACAACACGGAGACCCCGTTACCGAGCCATACATCATCCTCTATGAAAATGCCTCCCTTTGTTTGAAGTGGCTGGTGCCGAATAAGCTCACCGGGAGCGAATTCATGATCATATGGAAAAAATGTACAGTTCACCGCGATCTGCACATGGCAACCAATCTCGATAGGTGCCTCAAGAACATTCAAAACACAATGGGGTTGTATATGCGTAAGTGTGCCAATCTTAAGGCTACCACGAGGGCCACATTCAATGGTTACGTCATTGTGAATAGACACCTTATCGCCGATTTCTACCGGACCACCATCCTCGTGCTGATAGATTACGACTCGATCGCCTATGAAAACATTGGCTCCAAACCGTAGGTCGTTGTGATATATCGTTGCACTTGGCGATATATAACCCCGTGGATTTAGATTACGGAGGCCGAGACGTCCTTTGTAGGGTGGGACGAACCACGTAGCGAGGCGAGTAGATAATCGTCCAAATGGATCCAACCCGGCACGTCGCATCCAAAATCGAGCCCACTCTTTTTTGAACCTGAGAGTTATTCTCTCGCGTGTGAACTTCTCCTTGAGAGCAACAAAGTTACTACGTTGTGTATACTCTGAATACTTTTCCATTTACTCTTCCCTCATAGCGATAAGTCCAAATCTCGCACGCGCTCAGATGAGGTTTTTTTATGTCCATTCACCCGGTTGTCATACTCGGTGGTCCATTCTAGGAGAGGTCGGACAACTCCCGGAATTGACCGGGTCCAACCGCCACGTGCGGTGTTGTCAGCGTTTGGAACATCGATTACCTGAAACGCCACCGCATCTTGCTCATGGAAGTGCAGGAGGTCTGGTTCAATCGTTCTCATCGCCGCACCAACGATCATCGAACCTTCAGCCAGAAAATTCCCAGGGATCCAGCCTGTACTAACATAGTGTCCTACCTCACGTGTGCGCCCACGCCAAGCAGGATCCTGATCAAGCGCAACAAAGAGCAAGGTGCCGTCCTGGTTGGTCACACTGAAGTGGGGAAACAGGGTATAACCCGGCTTGAGCACCTCGTACTCCATCTCAATCCCGATCGGTCGCCGGATGTCCATCGCCTCCGTTACCTTCCCGTCTTTATCTCGTACCCGGAGCCCGAGCAGGCGTACGATATCAGAGCCTGGCGCCTCCTTGACCGACCATTCCCGCACTGCCGTCGTGCCAAGTCCTGTATTCAAGTACAGACCCACAACCTCATGCGAGGGTCCGTCATGCAGAACCTGCCCCTCATCCAGTAGGATGGTCCGCTCACAGAGACGAGTCACGGCGGGCATGTTATGGGAGACGAAGAGGACCGTACGTCCCTCCTGCCCGACATCCTGCATCTTGTTCAGGCATTTCTTTTGGAAGGCGGCATCGCCCACCGCCAGCACCTCATCCACCAGCAGGATTTCCGGCTCCAAGTGGGCTGCCACAGCAAAAGCAAGGCGTAGATACATCCCGCTGGAGTAATGTTTGACCGGCGTGTCGATAAACTTTGCTACCTCGGCAAACTCAACGATCTCGTCGAACTTGCGCTCGATCTCCTGCCGCCGCATGCCTAGGATCGCCCCGTTCAAATAGACATTCTCCCGGCCGGTCAGTTCTGGGTGGAAACCCGTGCCTACCTCTAACAACGAACCCACCCGGCCTGCAATGTCGGCGTAGCCCGCTGTTGGCTCCGTAATACGCGAGAGGACCTTCAGTAGCGTACTCTTGCCAGCCCCGTTGCGCCCGATGATCCCGACAACCTCGCCTCGCTTGACTTGAAAAGAGACATCTTTGAGCGCCCAGATCGCTTCGTCCAGTTCGGCAGCCCCTGTTGCCTGGCCCCGCATGAGTTTCGCTGCACGGCGGAAAGGAGCCTTGACACTATCCGCCAAAGTATCGCGCAGCGTTCGATACCTGGCCTTCTTACCCTGCTGGGCGCCAATTCGATACTCCTTGCCCAGCCCCTCAACATGAATCGCTGTGTCACTCATGCTCTCTTCTCGCTACACCACATCGGCAAAGGTCTTCTCCATTCGGCGGAAATAGAAGGCACCGGTTACCAAAAGCAGGACGGCGACCAGCGACGAAACGACGACGATAGGCCCCGGCGCGGTCTCCGTCCCCAGCAACGCCCATCGGAATCCCTCCACGACACCTGCCATGGGGTTGATACCGTAGAACGTGCGCCAGGGCTCATCCAGGAGACTACTCGAATAGGCGATCGGTGTGGCAAAGAGCCAGATCTGTGTCAGGAACGGGATGATATACCGCACATCACGGAACTGGACGTTCATGGCCGAGAGCCACAGTCCCACACCAAGCGAGGTGATGAAGGCTAGTAGTAAGAACAAAGGAAGCCAGATGACATTCACCGTAGGGACGATGCCGTAGAAAACCATCATGCCCAGTAGGACGAGGAAGGCCAACAGAAAATCGACGACGCCCGAGAGCACACTCGCTAGCGGCACCGTTAGACGGGGGAAGTATATCTTCTTGATAAGGTTCGCACTCCCCACCAGACTGTTAGACGACAGCGTTACGCCATTGGCAAAGAAAGTCCACGGCACCAGAGCAGCGTAGCTGAAGATGGGGTAGGGAATGCCGTCCGAGGGCACCTGGGCCAACTTCCCGAAGAAAAGGCTAAAGACCACCATCGTGAAGAAGGGCTGGATGATCGCCCAGGCCGCACCAAGGACGGTCTGCTTGTAGCGCACCTTGATATCGCGCCAGGTAAGAAAGTAAAGCAGCTCGCGGTACTCCCACAGCTCATCGAGCTTCAGCGAGACCCATCCGCGCGACGGCTCGATCCGTAACGTCGTGACCTCCCCGCCATCCACCGCCTCAACCCGCGTAGGCAATTCCCCTGTCAGACTCACAATATCTTCCCCGTGTTAAGCTAACATGAATACAACGTCAAACAATCTTTCCATTACGTTAACCACTGGTTAGTGACTAGTGGTTAGTGATTGGAAAATGGAGAATGGAGATTGGAACAACCAGCAGCGTCCCTTGACCCCTTTCCATTCTCTGTTCTCCCCTTACCCCACCGTTACACCCCCACACGCCTTGCCGTTTCATCCTTCATCCTTCATCCTTGCCGTCCCGCTCCCCGCTCCCCGCTCCCCGGGCCGTTCCGCTCCCCGCTCCACTGCCGTTCACGTCGTCCCCTTCGACTGCCCTCTCACCGCCGCCTCATCCTCCTTCGGCAACAGCCAGGGTACTTCTGGCTGCTTCACGGCGCCGTTTGCACG